>PKSW01000241.1 GCA_002869465.1 Marinilabiliales bacterium | reverse complement strand
TTGTTTTCCCTTACTGAAGTTAAGTGGTTAAAAGCCTCCTTTTCAAGTAAGTGTTTCCCATAGAGATAACCAAATACCATAAGCACAGTCATGCCCAGTAACACTACGGTTAGAAAAGTAAGTGTAATTTTAGATTTAAGTTTCATACCAGTTCGACCTTAATATTTCTCGTATTTATAAACAAATAATTCCTGAATTTGGGATTCGATGGCTCTTTTTGTCCTTATTTTTCTTACTTCGTTTATGGCCTCATGGGCGCTATACCCCTGATCAATAAGAAAACTGGCAGCAACCAGTCCTGTTCTGCCTAAGCCTCCCACACAGTGGATCATGATGTTGGCACCACTTGTGAGGTTCGTTGTTAACCAGTTTGTCATTTCTTTCATTTCTGATTCAGAACAAACGCCCTGATCTGTAATCGGCAGTCGCTTGACAACAAAACCAGCATCATTATATTGCTCAATCAGGTTTTCGACACCGAAATCAACAAATTCATTATCTGTAATAAGGCATGCCACATGTGTTATGCCCTCATCTTTAAGTGTTTTAATGTCTTCCTTCAGTGACCTGCTGTGATCTTTTCGCCCCGGAAGCAAGGTGAGGCCAAGAGACCCATTAAATGTAAATTTAGGATCCAATCGATCAAGCCTCAGGGGACCTCGCATCGATAAATGCTTTTTAATATGATAACCATACCAACCGGTCATATACAAAGCCCATTTTTTTTGCCAATCGTTACTTTCAAAGAAAGAAAGGGTGTGGGCTGAATATCTCATCTGGCCAATCAGAGTTTGTATTGGGTTTCGGTCATCTTTAATAAGGTCGGGATAATAGGATCTGAGAATTTTGATGGTCTCATAAGTGCGTAACATTTCCTCATTGGTAATTCCTGTTTTCGAAATGTCCGGCAATGGAGCTCTCAAATCCGTAACCTCAAGCAATAATTCAGTAAGCTTAATGGCCTGTTCGAGGTCTTCTTCACTATTAACAGGTGTATAGATAAAGAGTAAGTCATTCTCTAGTTTAAGAAGATCCTTTAGTACATGACCTTTACCGGTATGAAAAAAATCAATTAACCAGATATTATCCTGGGCGTCAATAATAATATTCGCACCGTTAAGATCGCCATGAATGTATGAAAAGTAAGATGAGAAGTTAGCCCTTGGAAAAATAACATTAAGGTCTTCTGCATAGAAATAGTAAGGATTAGGGAATTTTTGACCGGTAGAAAGTGACAGTTCTCTTTCATCTTCATTTGGTCCGTAAACTTTATCTACTTTGCTTTTAATTCTGGGCGCATATTCCGGGCTGAACCAATAATACTCAAGCATATTGACCTGCTCTAATTTCGCTGCCTGATAAAACCTGCCCAGTTGTTCTTTAAAAATCGTATCGAGATAATACCGAGTTTTTTCCTTGCTAATACCTTTACAATAAACTTTTTGAAAGGTTGTAGAAAAACCACCACCCATTGCCGCATAACGATATTTTAAGGCACCTCTTCCTTCAAGGTCAGCAAAGTCACTGATCCGGGGGGCTGTATTACCCAATACGGCTTCAACTTTCTCGAAAGAGGCCCGTTCCTGTCCCATTTCTTTCTGATTGCCTATTTTCAAAACATGCGGGGTTTGTTTATGACCAAGCAAATCGTAACTTTCAGCAGAAAGCACCAAATTCCCTGAGTAACCACCGGTAAGTTCCTTGAGATGAACACTTTTACAATCCCTGAAAAGATACCTGATCAGGTTATTATCAGTTTCCGTTACCTCATCAATGCCTTCCACAGAAATTTTTGGTATATCGGCTAATTTGGGAAGGGGAAGGGGTATTTCAATCTTTACATCTGTAAGAAAGTCAGTAAACTCGCCTATGGAAGAATAAATCCTCACACCTAACAACCGTTCAAGCTGGTCAAGAGCATAATAATGGTGCGATCTGGAGGATCCCGCTGTCAGAGCTGAACAGATAGCAATATCAAATTCTGGGTACCTTGTTGTAAGATCATAAGCAAGATAAGAAACTTTAGCCTCAGTCCAGACGCCCATGATACCAACTCTCACATTTCTGCCTTTGTAAGGTTCCAACAACTCTTCTAATTCGGTGTATAAAAAATCGTTTTGACGCATTGAATCCACAATTGTCGTTATCCTTGGATATTTATACAGATGGAATGCAAACCTTGCGCCTTCAGAGCCTGCTATACAGTGTTTCCCCATTTTCTCAAAATACTTCTCTTGTGCAGGATCGTTTTCCTTGTACCATGACCTAATATGGATAAT
>PKSW01000417.1 GCA_002869465.1 Marinilabiliales bacterium | reverse complement strand
GCTTCAAATGCATTTCAGCAAGCGCTGAATATTGATCCATCCTATGTAGAAGCGGTATATAATTTAGGAAGAACATATGAAGCCCTGGGGTTGCGCGAGGAAGCAGCAATTAAATACAGGCAAGTGCTGGAATTGCATACCAACTATCCGCTGGCTATTGAAGGATTGAATCGACTGAAGCAATAGGATCAAAGTCCGAGCAATGTACCTCCCTGGTAGGTGAGAAAAGATACGATCCATGCCAGCACGGTGGTATACACCGTAAGGAAAACAGACCATTTCCATTTTCCCGACTCATTTTTAATGGCTGCCACCACTGCAATACAGGGAAAGTAAATAAGGATGAACAACATGAACGACATGGCCACCAAAGGTGTAAAAACCGGTTGTCCGGCGCGCTGACCTTCGGTATATTTCTGCTCTTTGATCTTGTCGATCAGGTTGATATTTTCGTTTAACGCAGGATCAGACTGATACAGCACACCCATGGTGCTGATCACAATTTCTTTGGCCGCCGAACCGGCGATCAGGCTAACCCCCATCTTCCAGTCGAAACCCAGTGGCCTGATGATGGGTTCAATGAATTTCCCCAATTGGCCGATAAACGAATGTTCCTGTTTCAATTGCTGGCGTTCCAGGTTGATTTCCTGGATAGTAGCTGCACGCTGCAGTTCCAGCGATGCAATTTCTTCTTCCTGGAGGCTCGCCTTGTTCATCTCTGACGCAAAGATTTGCTCGGTTTGTGCTATATTCTGGTCGGACCGGATGTCAATTTTTTCACCGCGCGGGAAATAACTCAATGCCCAGATAATAATGGACGCCGCAAAAATGATGGTCCCCATTTTCCGCAAATATTGCTCCCCTTTAAACCAGGTTTGCTTCAGCACTGACCTGACTGTCGGAACACGATAGGGGGGGAGTTCCATGACGAACGGGACGGTTTCCACTTTAAAAATGGTCTTTTTCAATATCCATGCGACGGCCCCCGCCAGCAGAATTCCTGCCAGGTAAATCGCAAATAAAATGGTGCCGCGGAATTCGGTAAAAAAGGCGCTGATCAGCAGGATATAAACCGGGTACCTGGCGCTGCACGACATGAACGGCAAAATAAGCATGGTCACCAGCCGGTCATTCTTATTCTCGATGGTGCGGGTAGCCATAATGGCGGGTACATTGCAGCCAAAGCCCATTAACATAGGAATGAATGATTTGCCATGGAGGCCCACTTTATGCATCAGCTTATCGACAATAAATGCGATACGGGCCATATAGCCGCTGGCTTCCATCAGGGTGATGAAAAAGAAAAGGATCAATATATTGGGCAGAAATACGATCACACCCCCGACACCCCCTAAAATGCCATCAACGAGTAAGTCCCTCAGCATATTGTCAGGCAGTAAATGAGCGAGTGCCGCACCCGCCAAGCTAACCAGTTGCTCAATCCATTGCATGGGATAATCGCCAATGATGAAAGTGCTTTGGAAAGTAAGCCAGATAGCCAGTAAAAAGATGGGATAACTTAGGAACTTGTTCGTGAGTATATTGTCAATGATGCGGCTTCGGGTGATCTTGCTTCGTTCTTCATCTGGTTTGAGCGTTTCTTTGAGCGCTCCTTCAATAAAACCATACTTTGAATCGGTGATCACGGTCTCTACGGATTCTTTCCTGAATTTTTCAATATCCGCTGCTTCTTCTTCAGCTACCCGCATAATTTCTGCTGCATTCTGGCATCTTGAAATCCTTTTCAGTTCTTCCTGGTCCTGTTCCAGCAATTTTAATGCAATATAACGCGGGGCGACTTTGCTGGTCAGTCTTTCATTGCCTTCCTTGCTGATCAACTCCTGCAGTAACCTGATCGACTTTTCAATACGGAAACCGTAATTAATGTGAATATGCCTTACGGTTGGGTCCTGGTCTTCATACACATCAATTATTTTTTCAAATAATTCATGCACCCCCTGGTTTTTTGAACTTACTGTGGGTACCATCGGTATACCGATCATTTTTCCCAACGCCTTGTAATCAAAAACATCCCCTTTTTCCTCAAATTCGTCCCACATATTCAGTGCGATCACGATCTTCCTGTCGAGATCGATAAGTTGGGTGGTAAGGTATAAGTTCCTTTCCAGGTTGGACGCATCCACCACATTTAATATCACATCAGGCAGTTCGTTGATGAGGTGGTCGCGAACATACAATTCCTCCGGCGTGTAGCTGGTCAAGGAGTAGGTTCCCGGCAGATCCACCAGGTGAAAGGTATAACCCTTATGCTTGAATTTTGCTTTTT
>PKSW01000065.1 GCA_002869465.1 Marinilabiliales bacterium | reverse complement strand
CAGTGCCACAGCGATGACCAGGTTAATTTCGCAAAAACAAATCAGTGGGCGCATTCAACACATGCTACCGGTGGTAATTATGAAAGAAATGGAGGCGAATGTGCTATATGCCACACAAGCCAGGGATTTTTACGTTATAATGTTTCTGGAACTTATGATCCGGATGCAGCTGGCGCTATGATTTCTGATCCCAATCCGGTCAACTGTTATACATGTCATCAAATTCATAGCACTTATGAAGTTGACGACTATGCTTTCACTGTTACAGCACCTGCAATGTTAAGAAATACAGGTGGACAAACTTTCGATTTTGGATTTGGTAACCTATGTGCAAACTGTCACCAGGGACGCACTGTTGATCCATGGCCAGTGCCAGGAGGTGATGATATCGTAGTTACTTCATCGCGTTACGGCGTGCACCACGGTCCACAAGCCAATACATTATCAGGTATGGGTTTGGAAGGGTTTGGAGCTGCCAGCAACCACCCACACAAAAACATCACAAATGCCTGTGTAACCTGCCATATGGCTGAACCTTACGGCGTTCAATCGGGTGGACATACAATGTTCATGGGATATGAATATCATGGTGCTGTAGAATTAAATGTAAACGGATGTGTTGGCTGCCATAGTGATGAAGAGTCACTCATTGCCAATACAGAAGAATTACAAATGGAAGTTGCTGAATTATTAGCAGAGTTAAAAGTTTTACTTGATGCTACAGGTATCACTGCTGAAGGTAGTGACAGCTCAGTTCCTGGAACTTATTCAGCTGATGTGGCTGCTGCATGTTTGAATTACAAAGCCATTACAGAAGACAGGAGCCTTGGAATTCACAACCCTACTTATATTAAGAAAACCTTACAGAATTCTATTGCAGCACTGCAATAAAATTGATTGATTAAAAATAACGATTAAGGCTTCAAATTTTATTTGGAGCCTTTTTTTATTTCTTATCTTTGATACAATTTTTAACCAATTAAAACAAAAATAAATGAGGAGAAAATTTATTTACACTATTGGCATTTTAGCAGCGATCGTGTTTGCCACATCGTGCCAGTATAAGTTTATAGTTGAACCTGTTGTACCACCACCTGACCCTGAAGACACGATTTATTTCAGCCAGGAGATTGAACCTATTTTTGGCACACAGGGATGTACTGGATGTCATAATACGGGCGGCACAAACCCCGACCTGACAGTTGGCAATTCATACAACAGCATCACAAGTATGGGTTTAGTTGACGTTAACGATCCCCAAGGAAGTAAAATTTATTACTATCCCTTACCTGATGGAAGTCATTATGCAAAGTACACTTCATCCCAGGCTGCATATATATTAGGTTGGATAGAACAAGGCGCTTTAGATAATTAAGTTAAACCTTTAAACTGATATTAAAATGAAAAAATATATTATACTCATATTAGTTATTGTATTTGGTTTTGAGGTTGGCTTTTCACAGGATGAAGAAACTCAAAAGAAAACCAAAGACAGACCGGTAACCAACATGTTTGATAATGGTTTGCTGATGGATGACCAAACATCAGTAATACCGGCAAAGAAATCACTTGAAATGATTATTCAGCACAGGTTTGGTCTCATTAAAGAAAATGGTGTTAAAGACCTTTTTGGTATTTATGCCCCATCGGCTAATACACGAATGGGACTGAATTATTCCATTTTAGACAACTTAATGGTTGGTTATGGAATTACAAGGAAAAACATGTACAGTGATTTCCAGGTAAAGTGGGCTTTTTTAAGACAAACACGTAAAAACACAATACCACTTACAGTTGCTGTTTATGCTAACATGGCCATTGATGGAAGAAATGAAAGTTATTTTGGCGAGGACTACGAATTTGCCAATAGATTTTCTTATTTTTCTCAATTAATCGTTGGGCGTAAATTTAACGACTGGTTTTCATTAGAACTGACAGCTAGTTTTACTCACTATAATGCTGTGGAATCAGAAATCCCAAATGTAATAGGTTATGACCATGATGTAGTTGGATTTGGCGGGCATGCCAGGTTTAAATTCTCATCACAATCATCTTTTGTTATTTCGTATACCAAACCAGTTTATATTAATAGTTTAAGTGAAAACTATGAAACACTTAATAGCTATTACTCCAATTTCTGTTTCGGATATGAAGTGGCAACCGCTACACATGCATTCCAAATATTTTTCGGAACTGCGAATGGTATTATTCCACAGGATATTTACATGTATAATAACAGCGACTGGACACAAGGTGAATTCAGAATTGGATTTAACATCACCCGTTTATGGGAATTTTAAT
>PKSW01000057.1 GCA_002869465.1 Marinilabiliales bacterium | reverse complement strand
TTATAAATAGCATAGAAAATACTCAATTTGCAATGAGCAAATAAGTAAGTTTTTTCAAGATGATGGATGCCGGCTCAGCAATGGGCCGGTTTTTTTATTCTTCCTAATTTTACACGTTTCAATCAAATTTAACATGACATACACTTACAAATACCCCAGGCCATCACTAACGGTAGATATAGCTGTTATTAAAGAAAACGAAGGAGATTATGAGATTTTATTGATCAAGAGGAAGAATGAGCCTTTCGAAGGTATGTGGGCGTTACCAGGTGGTTTTGTGGATATGGACGAGACTGTGGAAACTGCTGCTTCGAGGGAATTGTTTGAAGAAACCAATCTGTCAGGCATCCATTTGGAACAATTTCATGTGTTCAGCGAATTGGATCGCGACCCCAGAGGCCGGACGATTTCGGTTGTTTTTACAGGATTTTTAAAAGACGATCAGGAAGCGAAAGCAAAAGATGATGCACTAGAAGCCCATTGGGTTGACGTAAAAAAATTACCTGAACTGGCATTTGATCATAGAAAGATTATTGATTTGCTTGTAAAAAAACAGCTCAGCTAATCATCAGATTGCAACCCCGCACATCACTATTGTCATACCTGCCCAGCATTTCAAAAGAACGGTCGTCGATCTTTCTTCCCAGATCTTTTGTGGCAATAAACGAGCATGAATAAAGGTTGGCCAAATCGATAATGTTCATTCCACCAGTTTTTCCATTATCAAGTAAAGTCAGTGGGTCATTCATATCCCTGATCATCACCTTCATCCATGGGGGGTGCTCAAAAACGCCGTCCTTGAGCGAATAAGCTTGCGAGAGAAGTTCGGTCATACCATATTCTGAACAGACATTTTCAATTCCAAATGCTGCTTTTAAAATGTCGTGCATCTCCGTTCTCAATAGTTCTTTTCTTTTACCTTTCATACCGCCGGTTTCCATAAGTATCAGCTTAGGAAAATGTATAGGGTAAGTCTCAGCAAGATCCAATAAAGCATAAGTAACCCCAATCAGAAGTACTTTTTTAGATGGTTTTTTCAGATTGTTTAAAACTTGCGCTAACTGCTCATAATTATGCAAATAAAATCCGCTCGATGGATCCCGGGTCAGGCCGATTAATTTTTCAACCATATAAACCAGCGAGGAACCTTCCCGTTCGAGATAAGAGGGAAGCAGCGCCAATAAAACAAAGTTGTCAGGTGCACCAAACTGCTGTGTGAATTGGGTGACAAACGACTGCTCGTATAAATTCAGCGATTTGATATAATGCTGGCTGTTTACCTGACCGCTTGTTCCACTGCTGGTAAAAATAGTTTCGGGTTCAAATTCGCCGCTACATACTTTCTGGTCTTTAAAAAACTCAATCGGTAAAAAGGGTATTTCTGTATCATGCCTGATTGCTGAAGGATTAACACCTAATAAATCAACAAACTGATGATAAACAGGGTTGTTCCTATACTGGAAATGAAATATATCAACAGCCAGTTCGTTAAAAGAAAGGGAGTTGGTAATTGAAAATATTCTTTTTTCCAGTGCCTTAGTTTCCGGCATATACTTTGATATATTTTATAATTTTGGAAACACGTACGTTAATAATGTTCCGATTCGCAAAAATACTGTTTATTCCACTCTTTTTATTCGGAGTCATGTTTCTTTCATGCCGGAAGTTTGAAGAATTTCCTATTGAACCTGTGATCCAGTACGAGAATTTTCTGCTCGAATATAACCCGGAAACCGGAAAAACAGAGCGGGGTGTTCTTATGTTTTCATATACCGATGGGGATGGCGATCTAGGTTTGGGGCCAAATGAGTTATACGCACCGTTCAACCCGGGAAGTAAATATTATTACAACCTGATTATCAGTTACTATGAAAAGCAAAATGGTACCTTCATAGAGGTACCCTTATTATCATGGAATGCTGATTCGGCCTACTACGACACGCTTACTTTCAACTCAAGATTTCCCAGACTACTGAAAGATGTTGAAGACCAACCCATACAGGGCCAGTTTAGCGATACCCTTTTTATATTCAATCCGCTTTCCGATTACGATACCATCAAGTTTTCAGCCTATATCATCGACCGGGCGCTTCATGAAAGCAATGTGATTGAAACCCCCGAAATTGTGAGGAGCAGTAAATAGCAATAATCAATATCAGAATATATTTTCATAATTTCTTACCAGAAGTCATATTTCTTAACTTTGTAAATCCGCCTGCGTATTATTTCTTAAGTTCAATTGATGTATTTAAAAGATTATTCTTCACGAAAATACATGGTCATGGGGATGTTCATCCTGGTGGCATTAATTTATATTATACGCTTATTTTATCTACAGGTAATCGACAACCAATACAAGCTTTCTGCAGAGAATATCGTATTGCGCTATGAAAAACAATATCCGGCCCGCGGGAATATTTACGACCGGAACGGTAAACTTCTGGTATATAATGAAGCATTGTATGACCTGATGGTTATCCCGGGCCAGGTTAAAAATATAGATACGGCTGGCTTTTGCGAATTGCTGCAAATAGATCGTTCTGAGTTTGAAACATCCTTGAATCGCGCGCAAAAGTATTCCTATTACAAGCCATCCGTATTTCTTAAGCAGATTTCAAAAGAGGACTTTGGTGTTATACAAGAAAAATTGTATCAATTTTCAGGTTTTTACCCCTCTACACGTACCTTAAGAAGGTATCCTTTCCCGATTGCTGCACATCTTTTAGGAGATGTTGGCGAAGTAAGTCAATATGAGATTGACAAAGATGCATATTATCAGTCTGGAGACTATATAGGAAAGTCGGGCATTGAAAAATATTATGAAGATAAATTGCGCGGCATCAAAGGTATGAAAGTACTGGAAGTGGACGTACATAACCGTATAAAAGGCAGTTATCAGGAAGGCAAGTATGACACGTTGGCGATACCTGGTAATGACCTCATCCTATCCATTGATGCCAATTTACAATTGTACGGCGAACAACTCATGCAAAACAAAAAAGGAAGCATCGTTGCTATAGAGCCTAAAACGGGAGAAATTCTGGCATTAGTGAGCAGTCCGGGTTTTGATCCGAATATGCTGGTCGGACGTGATCGTTCCAAAAACTTTGAATTATTGCTAAATGATACCTTAAAACCTCTTTTAAACAGGGCATCGATGGGCACTTATCCGCCCGGATCTACTTTTAAAATGATCAATGCCCTGGTGGCTTTGCAGGAAGGGGCGGTTACACCTAATACCAGTTTTACATGTCAGGGAAAAAATTCGAGGCCCATCAAGTGTACGCACGATCATTTATCACCGTTGCAATTGGAACACGCCATTCAGGAATCGTGTAACCCCTATTTCTGGAATACTTTTAAAAGCATATTAAACGCCCCAAAATATAACGATCCCAAGAAAGGATATGAACAATGGTATAAAAGCATCAGAAGCTTCGGTTTCGGAGAAAAATTCAACACGGATATCCCATTTGAGCTGAGTGGCAATATTCCAACGGTTGCTTATTACGACAAGGTATATAATGGAAGTTGGAATGCCCTTACCGTGCGTTCGTTGAGCATCGGGCAGGGTGAAATACTGGTAACGCCTATTCAACTGGCCAATTTGGTTGCTATCATTGCTAATAAGGGATATTATTATGCGCCGCATTTCCTTAGAAAAATTGAAAGTGTCGGATTTGATAGCACAACCGTAAAGAAAAAGTATCAGACAAGTGTCGATGCAAAGCATTTTGACTTTGTTACAGGGGCCATGTTGCAGGTATTTGAAGGAGATCATGGTACAGCGCGGTATTATAAAATGGACAGTATCCAGCAATGTGGAAAAACGGGAACCGTTCAAAATCCGCACGGAGAAGATCATTCCATGTTTATTGCATTTGCGCCGCTTGAAAACCCAAAAATTGCCATTGCAGTAATTGTAGAAAATTCGGGTTACGGTTCCACATGGGCGGCGCCCATTGCCAGTTTGCTTATGGAGAAATATTTGACGAGAAAAGTGAAAAGAACATTTTACGAGAAGAAAATGCTGGAAGGCGATTTAATACACGGAACAAATGATTAAACATTGAGAAACAGGGAAAGTATCATAGGAAATGTTGACTGGCTGACAGTTTTGCTATATTTTGCACTCGTGTTTATAGGCTGGTTGAGTATCTATACTTCGTCTGGTGGTGAGGAAGCAGGGAATATTTTTGACTTGTCAGAGCGTTACGGAAAGCAATTATTATGGATTGGTTTATCCATAATCCTTATTGTTATTGTGCTGCTGATTGATGCCAAGTTCTTCTCCACATTTGCTTTTCTTTTTTATGCAGCTATGATTCTCATTCTGATTGCCGTTTTGTTTTTTGGTAAAACTGTGGCCGGGTCGAAATCATGGTTTGAAATTGGCAGCTTTGCTATTCAACCGGCTGAATTTGCCAAATTTACAACAGCTTTGGCCCTGGCAAAATTTCTTAGCATGCTCAATGTCGATATGAGAAACATCAGAACACCGGTTATTTCCATTATTCTGATGATATTACCTGCTTTATTAATTCTCTTTCAGAATGACACGGGATCGGCTTTAGTGTATGCTGCATTTGCTATTGTGCTGTTCCGCGAAGGGTTTTCAGGAATTATCATCATATTTGGACTAGCAATGGCTTTGCTGTTCATTCTCACTTTATTATTCGGGGAGATTTACATTATATCTACTTTGGTTGTTCTATTGGCAATTGTTCTGACCTTTTTTAAGAAATCAAGAAGGCAATATAAATCATATGTAGCCGTATTCTTGATGTCGTCAGTTTTTGTGTTCAGTGTCAACTATGCCTTTCAACATGTGCTGGAATCCCATCAGAAAAAGCGGATTAATGTATTGCTTGGTATTGAGCAGGATTTAAGAGGTGCTGGGTATAATGTAAACCAATCAAAAATTGCCATTGGTTCAGGAGGCTTCAGTGGCAAAGGTTTCCGGCAGGGCATGTTAACCCGCAATCAGTTTGTACCTGAACAAAGTACCGACTTTATTTTTTGTACTGTGGGAGAAGAGTGGGGATTTATTGGGACACTTACGGTTATTTTATTGTTTCTGGCATTACTGGTCCGCATTATTTTTATGGCAGAACGGCAACGTTCGCGCTTTAGCAGGATTTACGGATACGGCGTGGCCTCGGTATTGTTTTTTCATTTCGCGGTGAACATTGGCATGACTATTGGTCTGGCACCGGTGGTTGGCATTCCGCTGCCATTCTTCAGTTACGGCGGCTCATCATTGTGGGCCTTCACCATGTTGCTTTTCATTTTTGTAAAACAGGATGCCGACCGGTTAAAGGAATTGTAAACCATAAAAAAAGGGAACCCATTTGGTTCCCTTTTTAATTTTACCTTAGATGGTTATTATTTTTGAACCTTTACATCGAATGTAATGTATGTTTCATTGTAAGGGTTATGTTCGATTTCAGTGGTGGTTACTTTTACAATTCCTTTCGTACCGGCTTCTGTTTCAAAAGCAATAAAGTCTCCAACATCAATACCACGAATCTTAATTGCTGTTCCAATAGCACCAACTGCATCATTAATACCATTATAATCAAGGTTATCCCAATCAACGTTATCAAGTTTCTTGAAATAAGTTAAGTTCTTATTTTCAGTAACATAATCGTAAGGAGGATTAAATCCTGGCATTTCAGCCCACATTTGATGAAGGTTTGCTGAGTTTGGTGATTGGAATGACAATTCCGCATTTGTTTTGAAAATGGAATGATGCGTGAATACGATATCAATATATGAAGCCGTATCAGCATTGGCCGACTGGTTCAATGTATACTTTTGATTCATAGTTGAAGAGTAGAAACTTAAGTTGGTAGCTGCAGTTATCGGACCATTGGCCTGGGCCTGCAATACAACATCATTATATGTTGCCATTCCTGATTCAACAAATATATATTTATTGACTGTTGTACTCACCTGGTCACTTGTTATACCAACAAATGTCAATTCAACTACTGTTCCAACAGGAATAACTCCTGGAATTTCAACTTGCACATTATAATTATAAGTTGTTACACCTGCCCCAAAAGTAGTATCATGGATAATTTGCTGCAAAGTACCAGCTTTGTATGATATTTTAGCAGATAAGAGTGGGTTAGCACTCCAGTTGATTGCATAATCTACAATGTCACCCACATTTACTTTTACCGTATCATCGGCTGGTGTTACTGTAATTAACGGTGCAGATACCGGATCTTCATCTTCAGAACAAGAAGATAAAATAAAGGCACTTAATGCAAATGCCATAAATAAAAAGCTTAATCTTTTCATAGGAATTAGATTTAATAAAGGTTATTAATTAGTTATTTTTCTAAAAATTGATACGACTAAAGAAAAAGCTGTGCCAAGCAGCACATTTTAATAAAATAAAGACCTGTTGTCTTCAATTTCTGATGCCTCTTCAATGGCCCGGTATGGGAAATCCTGGTTTACACGTTGGGTAAATGCATTTTCTAATGTGGTGCTATTCTGCGTGTAATTTTCTTTTTCAGGAGCTTCCATTAATTTGCTTAATTTGACAACGAAAACAGCGCCGTTTCCAATGATCGGATCGCTTACTTCTGTTTCATTTAATCCAAAAACGGTTCCAATGACTTTGTTTTCAGCGCCAAATCCCTGGATGTTCCTGGAAGAGAATGTCAGAGAGTTCACGTCTACCTTTTCCAGATTTAATTCCTGAGCGATTTGTTCAAAATCATTATTGAATCCACTCATTTCTTTAGCAAGCATTTCGCCTTTTACTTCATTGGTTACAAAAACGGTAAGCCTGTCTTTAATATCTTCCAGTTCAGGATATCCTTTTTCAGTTTTAGATTTTAAAGTGGCCACAACGAACATACCCTCCAGATCAAATACCGGCGATACATCACCCACTTCCGTATTTTCATTAAATGCCCAATGAACTAACTGCCTGGGATTCTGTAATCCGGAAATGAAGTTGCTCATTTGCTGAAGATTATTGGCTGTCTTTTTTGTGAGGCCTTCTTCAGTAATGGCATTATTGAATGCTTCTATCGTTTTATTTTCTGAAGCTAACTTAGATGCTTTTGAAAACGTTTTCTGGTAAGTTTCATTGCTTTCAATAATCTCGCGATTAATCATGGCTACTTTTACCTTTTTTACATCTTCTTTTTTACCAGTGGTTTTAATGATATGGTAGCCAAAAGGTGTTTCAACCATTGATATGTCACCTACTTTCGAATTCACAACTGCTTCGTTAAAAGCATATACCATCTGTCCATCTGCAAACCAACCCAAATCACCTGAGTTTTGAGCTACCGAACCGTCATCTGAAAATTCCATGGCGAGTTCAGTTAAACTGCTACTAGACTTCTTAACAACATTGTATAGGCTATCAGCTATTTCTTCCGCTTCTTTTTTACTTCTGTTGATTTCAGGATTGGCCCTCAAAGCACCAGCATAAGCTATTAAAATGTGTGATGCTTTCAGCGAGTCGGGTCTGTAGCCAATATCTACCAGGCGGGCGGTCGTGAACACATAGTTATTCAAATATGGTTCGGTAACCGTTCCTATTTCACTATTGAACATGATGGAATCGATCTGCACAGGTAATTGTCCGCTGGCTTTCCAGGTACTGTCAACTGGCGTATCTGAAGTTGACTTAACAAAGCGGGTTACATTTTCAACCGTTTTAAATTCCTGATATATCTGATCCATGTTTCTTCGTGCCGTTTCCATATCCTTCATTGAAGGTTTTATATCGAAAGTAACATATTCGATCTCACGGATAGCTTCCTGCTCATAGCGATCCTTGTTCTTTTCATAATATGCCTCGTAATCAGCATCGGTTACCTTAACCAGGCTATCAGCTAAATCAGCATATTTACTGGCAACGTAAGTGATAGCTGCATTGCTATTATCTTCGGTATAGGCCATTTTAGCGAGTTCAGTTGGTATATAATAACCCTTATTGACCAGTGCTTTATATTTGGTGCTCAAATAATCATTTCTGATGTATTCTTCGAAAGCAATCCATTGCTGCTTGGATTCTGCCGGCAGGTTATCCAGGTTTTGCAGGTAGTCGATTATAAGACTCCTGTTGTACTGCCCGGTGGACGGATCAGCAAAGTATTGTTTGATTAAAGGATGCGGATTTGGGCCTTGAACCAGGTCAAAGAGTTCTTCAGTTGTCACAGTTAATCCCAACTCGTCATACTCTTTTTCCATTAAAATCTCACGTACCATTTGTTTCCAGGTATCCTCCTTCAGCCTGTATATTTCGTCAGAAGTTAAACGCTCTTTGTTTTGTTGTTGTTTGGTGTTCTGGATAAATTGATCTACTTTTTGATTAAAGTCCATAATCGTAATATCCTCACCGGCAACATTTCCAATATTTATTTCACGAGACCCTCTACTTCCTTTGGCAAAGTCGCCCAATACAAATGCGGCAAGAGCAATACCAATAATTATAATCAGAAATGTTGAATGCTTTCTAATGTTTCCAATAACAGCCATTTATCCTTAAATTTAAATTTTGAGGTGCAAATGTACAAATGTAAATGGAAGTATTGAAAAAAAATATCATTATTATTTACTCTCAGTAAGTTAACGGGCTTTGAAAGCCCGTTTTTTCTGAAATACAGCTAATCAATAATTTCCATTTTCACTTCTTCAAGCTTGTTGCCGCCGGATTTTAAAATGGTGAAAAGAAAAGGCGAAATTTTGATTTCTTCATGCATCTGTGGGATACTTTCGTGGTGATGAATAATAAATCCGGCCAGTGTTTCGTATTCATCTGAAACTTCAATATTCAGATCATACTTTTCATTCAGGTAATCCACCTCGAGGCGTGTTGAAAAAATAAATTCACGGGGCGAAATTTGTTTCTCTGTGGTTTCCTCTTTATCATGTTCATCTTCAATTTCACCAAATATTTCTTCAATGATATCTTCCAGTGTTACCATCCCTGAAGTGCCCCCAAATTCATCGAGCACAATGGCCACCGACTTATGTTTTTTAATCATACTATTCAACAGGTCACTAGCGTTGGTGGTTTCAGGATATACATCAATTTTTCGAATAACATCGCTAATTTTAGCCGGATTGGTAAATAGATCATATGAGTGCACATAGCCTACCAGGTTATCAATGGTGTTTTTAAAGATCATTATTTTTGAATGACCGGTTTCGCTGAACAGGGCGCGGAGCGTGTCAATATCTTCATCGATTTCCAAAGCTTCAATCTCAGTTCTCGGCACCATACATTCCCTGAGTTTTACATGTTTGAATTCAATGGCATTCTGGATCATTTGAATTTCCTGGTCAATTTCTTCAGGTTGCTCTGATGAAGGGTTGTATTCTTTTACATATTCCTCAAGGTCAATCATGGTGAAATTATAATTTCCTGTATCTAATTGTATTCGAATTATTTTTGTCAGTATAAATTCAGCTAATCCGATAAACAGGAAAATAATCGGATAGAAAATAAAATAAAATAACCAGACAGGGACGGCGAAGAATTTCAAAATGGCATTTGGATTGATCCTGAAAAGTATCTTAGGAATAAACTCGGCAGTAATTAAAATGATTAGCGTTGAAATTATGGTTTGAATGATCAAAAGAATGAATTCCGAATGATATTCTAGAGGTAGGGCTCTAAATATAGAGGGTTCAAGCAAGTTAGCCATGGCAATGCCATAAATAACTAGGGCAATATTGTTGCCAAGTAACAGTGCACCGATAAAACGGGATGGATTGGCATAGAACGAAGAAAGAATTCTTGCAGGGAGAATACGTCGTTTTAAATCGAGTTCTTGTTTCAGCCTGTTTGAACTCACAAAAGCAATTTCCATTCCCGAAAAGAAACCGGAAAACAACAACATAATGATAATTAACCATTCATTAGCGCCCATCGATGATAGCTTTGGTTAAAAATACATATAATTTAATCTTACCCGCTATTTGAAAGCAATCGTCTTGCATTTTACTGGTCATCTTCTTCTTTTAGTTCAATTTCACCTCTCATATTATAAATTTCGCGATAGCTGAAATCTTCTTTAGCCCATAAACTATCACCAAAAATCACGTTTTCTGGTGATGTTATCTTCACAAAAGACCGGGTGTAGAGAATTTTTTTGTCTTTATCCCAGATAAGATTTTCCGTATTCAATTGTTCCTGTGTATCATAGTTTTTTACAATCACATCGTTTTTTGCTTTCAGTAATCCCCGTTTCTCGTAGTTGATCCCATAATTGGCACTTATAAAGGATATTTTCGCGCCTGAGGTATCATAAAAAGTAACCTCGAAACCCTCTTTAAATTCTGAATAAGGGTCATCACCTCCAAATTTCTCCATAAGCGGGCTTTTTAGAAGTACCTGCTGGTATCCTGAATCACTTCGTTGGTAAATAACATCATAGGCTGCAACTGTACTAAGCGTATCTTCTTTTGTAATTTCACGGATGGTTTCTAGCGAGTTCTCACAAGAAAAAAGCATCATCATACCAAAGGTTATAATGATGCTTTTAATAAGTTTAAGGATCATTTGATAAAACTATTTAGCGGCTCTAATGATTGTTTTTTCGTTAATCCAGCAGCCAATTTCATATGTATCACCTTCTTCCAGGTTGTAAAAGAATAACACCTCGGCAGGAGGGAAATAAGGGCTATAACGCCTGATAAGTTCATTCATCTCATCCGTCATATCCGGTTCAATAGCTTTTGCCTTATTGTATTTATCAACGGCAGCCCAGTAGGCCACTTTTTTTGTTAAATCATTATCACCGCATGAATTGGCGCTTATCACGTATAAATCACCAATAAAAGCATAAGGTTTTCCCCATCCTGGATTTACTTTTGCGGCTTCCAGTGCATATTTCCGGGCCATTGGAAAATTATCGATGGCACGATAAGTTTGTGCCAGGAATATCAATGCATCGTCGACTTTTTCTGGATTATCCATCTTGGTAGCATCTTCCATATATGGTATGGCTTCTGTATACCTTTTCTGGTTTAACATCATTTTACCTATTAAATATGCAGATTCGGGTGATGGTTCAAGTTCATATAAACTTACAATAGCATCAAAATACAAAGGATCTTCGATGCAATTCTTTTTATCCAGTAGTTTAACTATTTTTTTGAGCAAATCGATATTGTTGGGATCCACATCATATTTTTGCTTATAAATTCTAACCAGGTCAGTGCACTGTGCGAAAGGTTCAAAAGTATTTTCAATATTACCCTGGATGTTTACATATTCTTCTACTTCTTTTTCATTACCTTTTTCAGTGTATTTTCTGATATTCTGGTCTATATAGTCACTTAATTGGTCATACGCTTCCACCACAGCAATGGTATCGGTATCACCTTTCATGGCCATTTTTGTTAGTGTGCGGAAATAATAAACATAAACCGGGCCCGATGCGTCTTCTTTATCCAGTTCAATGGATTCTTTGAGAATTTCGTTAACACGAACATATTCTTCTGGATTGTGTTCATATAAATCAACCCCTTTTCTCCCCAGTATATTTCCTATCTGTGGTTGTTTTGTTCTGTAATGCAGCGGAAAGTATTTAATACGCTGGTCGTAAACTAGCATCAGTGTATCAAGTAATTGCTTTTTAAGTTCTGGATCTTTAGTTTTTTTTATCCTGAAATCAACCATTCGAACGCCATCTACATAAATATTCTCGCTGGCAATAGGACAATGCAGAAATACCCAACTCCACCATTTGGAAGCATCGTTGATGGCGTTGTTTTTATAACCACTTTGTTTCCATTGTTTATAAAATTCCCTGTAAAGTGAGAGGTTAGCTACGCACTTAACACTGTCTTTGCCATATTTAGGCAAATCATCCTGCGGCTGGTAAGTTTGTAGAGGCTCAGCTCCGAAAGATAGCAGGCTGAAACCAACAAACAGAAGAGTAATTAAGGCTTTTAATTTCATTTTATCTAAGTTTAATATACATTCTTTTATTGATATTTACGTTTATGAAACCAGTTTTCATGGATTGAAAAACCGACTGAAAAGTTAAGAAAATTTTCTTGAATTAAATTATTATCAGTCGTTCCACGTTTTCCATATTCAAATCCAATGTCAATAGCTGTTCTCGATTTCTTTAACGGTATTGTTAATCCAAAACTTATGCCATACTCGTTAATAGGGGTATCATATATTGATAGATAAGAGTTTGCATATTTGAAACCCAGCCGATAATACATTCTTTTAGCAAGTGAGGAAATGCTGGTATGTTTGGGCGAATACTGTCCTCCCACCGCAACTCTCCATGCATTATCTAATGAGTCAGATGTTCCAAATGAGGAAAAGTTTTCCCAGTTTTGCCATTCAAAATCTGCTCCTACAAGCCATCTCCCTTTTTCTTCCAATGAAAATCCGGCACCAAATCGCTGTGGAATGGTAATGATTCCCTTTTCTTCAGGTATATAAGCTATTGTATCCTGAAGGGTTTCGACCACGTCATCATAGCCACCTGTAAACGTATTGGCTAAGTATTCGCGTTTGGCTTTTAAATTCCAGTTGTTTGAATAAATGGCTCCTATTGTTAATTTCCGAGTATCATTTAAATGAATATCATATTGTAAGCCATAATCAAAAATAAAATCACCACCTCGTGTGTATTTAGTTGATTTTGTTCCGAAAATATATAATGAATCAGGAAAATATACTTTGCTGCTTCTGCTTCCTTGTCCAAACAGATACATCGCATCTACTCCAACGCGCAGATTATCACCTATTTTAAAGGCATTACCCCAGAAGAATTGATTAAGGCCTCCGTCTCCTTCAATTAAATTGACAACATTGCTAAACCCTTCCACAGGAATATCGATTTTAACATTATAACCAATCTGACTGTATGGGAGCATCCCTAAACTTGATTTCCACCATTTGGTAACCGGAAAACCAAACATAAGATAGGTTAAAGCGAAATAGGAAGAGTTTTCTGATTGAAGGTCAGTTTTTAATTTAGTAATATTACCATGTACTCCAATTTCAAATATGAATGATGTTGAATCAAATACTGCATACGAAGCAGGATTTGCAGGGTTAATCATAGTGGGATCGGAGATCCCAATGGCAATCCCACCCATTCCCACTAAACCGGCATTCACATTTTCACCATCCAGATAACCTAAACCAAATCTGGAGTATGGCGAATTTATTTCCTGCGCCTGAACAGTGAAACTAATTAATACAACTAGAAAGAGAATTAAATAATTATTTTTTTTCATTAAAATTGTGGATTCTGTTCAATCCCGTTAACACAATATTTGGGGATGCAAAGATGTTATTTTTTAAGCTTTTATCAAAATATTTATAATCACCCCCGCTAATGATCACTTTTAGTTCCGGAAATTGTAATTTATAACTGCTAATTATTCCATCTATTTCACATACAACACCATTAAGAACGCCTGATAATATAGATCTTTCAGTAGTATTGCCTATGATATCAATAGTAGATTCGATACCTGGTTTGATCAACGGTAATTTACCTGTAAAAGTATGTAAAGCTTTAAACCTCATTTGAATCCCCGGACTGATACCACCTCCTAAATATTTATTTTCGGCTGTGATTACATCGTAAGTAATACAGGTTCCGGCATTGATAACGAGAACATTATCCAATTGAAAAATACCTGATGCCCCGGCAACGGCAGCGATACGGTCATATCCTAGTGAATGAGGTGATTTATAATTGTTTTCGAATGGGAGAGGTGTGAACTCATTCAATTGCATCAACCGGATGTTGGAGTCGAGGAAACTGAAAAAATCAGGATCCATTTCCCTTACACTGGCTATGATTCCAGTTGAAATATCAGGATACGTGTCAAGCATCTGCTTTATACTACTATAAGAAATCATATCGATGCTCTTAAAATCGATGATATCAGACTTGTTAAAGACCGCTATTTTCGCAAGTGTATTACCAATATCGATTACTAATTTCATGAATACTAAATATGAATAAACGGTAAAATTAGTTGATGACAAACAATAAGCACGAAGAAATTAAGATTTTTTTTGATAAAGTAAAAAAATAGTTATTTTTGCGGTCCTTAAATGAAGGTGCCATAGCTCAGCAGGTAGAGCAACGGACTGAAAATCCGTGTGTCCCTGGTTCGATTCCAGGTGGTACCACCACATAAAAATCATAAACCCCTGAAATATAAATTATTACG
>PKSW01000220.1 GCA_002869465.1 Marinilabiliales bacterium | reverse complement strand
TAAGACCGAAGAACTGGCTGATTTTTTTTCGGAGTATGCGCTTTTTAAATACCGTGTAAAGGTTGAAATTGAATACTTTATAGCCCTCTGCGAATTGCCTTTGGATGGTTTGGAACATTTCGACAAGTCGTATTTTGAAAAACTCAGAGATCTCTACAGAGAATTTTCACCTTTGGATGCTGCAGCTATAAAAAATATTGAAAAGACCACCAATCATGATGTAAAAGCGGTTGAATATTTTATCAAGGAATGTTTTGACGAATTGAGCCTAGTTAACTTTAAAGAGTTTATCCACTTCGGACTCACATCACAGGATGTGAATAATACAGCACTGCCGATTTCGCTGAAAGATGCCCACTTCCTGGTATTATTACCCATGATCGAAAAGTTGCTGAATCGAATTAACTTACTGGCATTCGAGTGGAAACAGGTCTCCATGCTGGCCCGCACACATGGACAGGCAGCATCACCCACAAAACTTGGTAAGGAGATGTACGTTTTTATTGAGCGGCTTGAAAACCAACTGGATTTGCTGAAAACCATTCCTTTCTCAGGAAAATTTGGCGGTGCTACCGGCAATATGAATGCCCATGTGGTGGCTTACCCACATGTCGATTGGGAAGAGTTTGCCAACCAATTCTTAAAAAAGAAATTGAAAATCCATCGGCAGCGGACCACCACACAGATTGAACATTACGACTACCTGGCAGCCTATTTCCATAACCTGGCACGAATTAATACCATTCTGCTTGATTTAAGCAAAGACATCTGGACTTATATTTCGATGGATTATTTCAAACAGAAAATTAAAGAAGGAGAGGTGGGTTCATCGGCCATGCCACACAAGGTTAACCCGATTGATTTTGAAAATGCCGAAGGAAACCTGGGTGTGGCAAATGCATTATTTTACCATATGAGTGAAAAGCTTCCTGTTTCGCGTCTGCAACGCGATCTCACAGATTCAACCGTAACAAGGAACGTGGGCGTGCCCGTAGCTCATATGCTCATCGCCATAAAATCACTATTAAAAGGCTTTGAGAAACTGATTCTTAACGAAGATAAACTTGCTGAAGACCTTGAAAAAAACTGGGCCGTTGTTGCAGAAGCCATCCAAACGGTTCTCAGGCGGGAAAATTACCCAAATCCTTACGAAGCACTGAAAGCTTTGACCCGCACCAATGAAGCCATAACCAAAGAATCTATTCATCACTTCATTGAAAAACTGGAAGTTTCTGAAAAAATCAAATTGGAATTAAAAGGAATTACCCCTGAAAATTATACCGGGCTCCATTTGTTATAAAATCTGTTTATGAAAAAGTTTTATCGGGTACTTGCGTATATCAAACCATACTGGGGCTTCGCCGGGTTAAATGTTATTTTTAACATACTGACAGTTGCATTTTCCCTTTTTTCTTTCGCCTTGCTGATTCCCTTTCTCAACCTGTTATTTGGTATCAACGATTTGGTTATTGAAAAACCTGAATTTAGTTTAAGCACAGATGCATTACTGAAGTTCCTTAATTATTATATAAGCCAGGTGATTGTGAGCGAAGGAAAAATGCAGGCGCTGGTTTATATATGTGCCGTGATTTTGGGAGCCTTCTTTTTCAGGAATTTAGCCCGGTTTTTCGCCATGTATTTTATGGCCAATGTCAGGATAGGTGCTGTTAGAGGCATGCGAAATGATATTTTCAGTAAAATGATGATCCTTCCGCTATCATTTTACAGCAAACACCGGAAAGGGGATATTATAGCTCGCATAACGTCTGACGTTCAGGAGATCGAATATTCCATCATGAACTATCTTGAAATGATAGTTCGCGACCCCATTACCATTCTTGCTTACCTCGCATTTATGATCAGCCTGAGCCCCAAATTGAGCCTGTTTGTGTTAATTATTCTGCCTGTAACCGGCATCATCATAGGCCAAATTGGAAAGACCTTAAGAAAACAATCAAGGGTGGGTCAAGGTCATTTTGCCAGTTTGGTAGCCATCATCGAGGAAAGTATTTCGGGCCTGCGAATTATCAAAGCATTCAATGCCATTGCATATTCGCTAAATAAATTTGCCCGTCAAAATGCCGATTATTCGCGCGTATTGTTATGGATTTACAGGCGTAGAGATCTTTCTTCGCCACTGAGTGAATTCATGTCTTCTGCCGTTATTGTAGTAGTATTATGGTTTGGCGGGAAAATGGTACTGGCCGATTCACCTTCCATCCAGGCAGCTGACTTTATTGCATATATTGTTGTGTTCTCGCAGATCATCCCACCCGCCAAAACATTTGCCCAGGGGTTTTAT
>PKSW01000006.1 GCA_002869465.1 Marinilabiliales bacterium | reverse complement strand
TTTAACTAGTTTATATACTTCAGAAGGCGCAACACCTGACCACGCTTATCACGATGAGGAGCCGTTAGCTAACTTGTTGAATAAAATGATGAGCGACAAAGCAGGTATCGGCTGGACTACCTATTCACATACTGGCGTCAACGTACCTGTTTATGCCATTGGTGTTGGGGCTGAATATTTTTCAGCCTATATTGATAATACGGATATCCCCAAATTCATGGAAGAGATCATTGTACAAGGAGGGCATTAACAACAGATAAAAACTTCTTAAAAATGAATATTGAAAGAAAGGAATCCCAAGGGACCAAACTGGGTTCTGAACCCATTTGATTTATCTGTATCCTGTTCTTCGCCATTATATTCATAGATGGTTTTACCCGAAAATCCTTCCATCATGAATTTCATTTCAGTACCGATCGACAGGTTTGGTGTTATAAAAAAGTTAACCCCAACTAGAGGGCTCATTCCGTAAGATATCTCACTTGATTTTGTTGTATGCTCTTCGCTACTATTGATTGTATTTATATATTTATAATTGGCATGAGCAACTGACATATCAAAACCGTAATAAATATTCACACGGTTAAAGGTTGAATGCCATTCATAGCCTGCATTCATTCCGGCTTCCAATATCTTATAACTGGAAGTATTAGCACTATTATCGTTGTCATATTTTCTTCCGTTATAACTAAATTCAAATGCCAGCCTAACGGCGCCTTTTGGATTATGAAATTTTAAGCCGGCAATCAATTTGGTTTTTGGCTGACTATAATCATAATAGAGAAAATAAGGAAGAACCAGCGTGCCATCATACGCATAATACGGGTAAAAATCGTTTTTAGCAAAAATGTTGGCTATGGCAATATTAACCTCCGTTTTTTGGGTATTAAATACTGTTTTTTCCGTTTCCTGGCATAATACCGAAGAGGAGAGTCCCATTATAAAAACAACAATGAGGAGCATTGAAAGGGTCTTTTTCATTCGAATACGTTTTTGGTTTTTCTCTAACGAAATTCACCTATGAAAAAGTATCTGACTTATTTACAATTATTTTTTCGAATCAAGCTTCAACCCCAACTCATCCAATTGCTCCTGAGCAATTACTGAAGGAGAATCGATCATCACGTCACGCCCGGCATTGTTTTTTGGAAACGCGATGAAATCCCGGATGGAGTCCTGACCGGCAAACAAAGCCACCAGCCTGTCGAAGCCCAATGCGATGCCACCATGCGGCGGGGCACCAAATTCAAAAGCATTCATCAAAAAGCCAAATTGCGCCTGTGCATCTTCATCCGTAAACCCCAGCACCTGGAACATTTTCTTTTGCAGCTCGCGGTTATGTATCCTGATGGATCCACCGCCAATTTCAACGCCATTAATTACCAAATCGTAAGCATTGGCATTTACTTTTCCCGGATCGGTCGCCAGCATCGCTTCGTGTTCTGGTTTGGGTGAAGTAAACGGATGGTGCATGGCATGAAAGCGTTTGGTTTCTTCATCCCACTCAAGCAAAGGAAAATCTACCACCCAAAGTGGTTTAAAAACCTTAGGATCACGCAAATTCAGCTGATTTCCCATTTCCAGGCGCAATTCATTGAGCTGTTTGCGTGTTTTTTCTGCTTCACCTGAAAGCACCAGCATCAGGTCGCCGGGTTGGGCATTGAATTTCTCTGCCCAAACTTTTAAATCTTCCTCTGCATAAAATTTGTCAACAGACGATTTGAAAGTACCATCCGTATTATATTTTACATAAACGAGCCCTTTGGCACCGATTTGTGGTTTTTTCACAAAATCTGTCAGCTTATCCAATTGCTTCCGGGAGTATTCGGAACAACCTGTCGCATTGATACCCACAACCAGTTCAGACTCGTCGAATACATTAAAACCTTTTCCCCGGGCCACATCATTCAATTCAAGAAATTCCATCCCAAATCGAAGATCAGGTTTGTCACTACCATATTTCCGCATGGCTTCCTCATAAGTCATGTGTGGTAGTTTTTCAATATCGACACCTTTTACTTCTTTAAACAGATACCTGACCAGACCTTCAAATGTGTCCAGCACATCCTGCTGTTCCACAAAAGCCATTTCGCAGTCGATTTGTGTAAATTCCGGTTGGCGGTCAGCCCTCAGATCTTCATCTCGGAAACATTTGACCAACTGGAAATAACGATCGTAACCAGCCACCATCAGCAATTGTTTAAATGTTTGTGGTGATTGGGGCAAGGCATAAAACTGCCCTTCATTCATGCGCGATGGCACTACAAAATCGCGGGCACCCTCCGGTGTTGATTTAATTAAGAATGGTGTTTCG
>PKSW01000134.1 GCA_002869465.1 Marinilabiliales bacterium | reverse complement strand
GTAACACATCAGCCTTTTTATCATAGGTCAATTGATAAAGTGAACCGGGATAATTTTCATCCTTTAACTCCACGTAAATCAGTAAAATATCATCTTTTATTCGCCATTCCGACTTACCTACATGAATAGGACCAGGGTTAAAATATTCGGCTGTCATTTTGCCATCTTTTGTAATATTCGAGAGGCTTATTGTATAAGGTCCATCAGCACGTAGCCAATCTCCGGTTAACTTTTCAGATGCCAGTTTTAAGTCACTATCTTTATTCAAAAAGAAAAACCAAATGGCTGGGATTAGAATAGCTATAAGAAAGATAAAGACTATTTTTCCTTTTTTATTTGTTTGTCCATGTGTCATAGGTAAAGAATTAAAATATCTACAATATTAAAGCATATAAAAATAGCGATTGTTTTCTAATTATTAATCTTCGAATGGCTGTACAAATGAAATCTTTCGAAATAAATGCATAAAAAAAGCTGCACCAAAAGGATGCAGCTTTACAATCTTTTTCCAAAATCTATGATTTCAGGCTTTTTTCTAAGTCCTCAATAATTTTTTTATTGACTTTCCTTGGGTTTTGTTCTTTAAATGCTTTTAATTCCATTACAGCAACCTCACCAAACTCATATAAGCCAACCGGATTCTTATCATGGTCATAACTACCAATACAATATTCCAATTTCGACTGTAAGTCAATATATCTGCCCTTATTTATTTTTGCAAAAACTTGTGAAGCAGCTTCACATGCATTTCTTAAATTCTCAGTGTTAGTCATCTTTTTTAAATTTTATGGTTAAAAATTAGGCGGCAAATTTAGAAAAGTTATTGAATAACAAATTAAATTAATTGTTAATTCTAAATTAAATATATCTCATCGTTAAACGCTTTAAATGTTAAATGCTATTAGGCTTATTGGTAACGATTGCGGGCAAAAAAAATGTTGTACTTAAAAATAAAAGATCACTATGTTAAGTAACTATCAAATGAATTTATTTTGATAATAACTATCTTTGAAGAAAACCATCACCAAATGATACGGAAAACAATTTTAGTTGCATTCACAGCCATTTTACTAATAGCTTGCCAGGAAAATAAGTTCAAACTCCAGTACGATCACCAAAATGTATTGTACATTGAAAAATCAGCTATCCCAGAACTGGAAATTAATGAAAGTGTTTATGTACCAGCTTATTCGGACCTATATTATGAAAGTCAACAGAAAAAAACTTTTTTTACGGTCATTCTTAGTCTAAGGAATATCAGTTTTACTGACACCTTATATTTTACTAATATTGACTATTACAACAGTCACGGTAAATTACTCAGAAAATACATCGATCAGGTATTAGTTCTCAGGCCCATGGAATCGATGGAGTACATTGTAGAAGAAGCAGAAAAAGAAGGAGGGACAGGTGCTAATTTTGTTGTTGGTTATTCGGCAAAAGCTAATTTGAAAAACCATCCATTCATCGAATCAATTATGATGGGCAATCTGGATAATTACCGTTTTGCGTTTACATCACCTGGTGTAAGAATCAACAAATAATTACAAAATCAAACAACATTTGCTACCTTGCATTTTAATTTTATTATTCAAATAATCTTTTAAAAGACTCAATGTTAGATACATGGTATTTGGATGCAACATGGATCAGTGTCGCTTTTTTAGGTGGACTGCTCGCCAGGAAGATTAACCTACCCCCTTTGGTAGGCTTTCTTGCGGCTGGTTTTGCATTGAACTTTGCAGGACTTAATGCAGGTGGCATAGCTCTAGAAGCAGTTTCAAACCTGGGTGTGATGCTGCTGCTCTTCACCATCGGTTTGAAATTGAATATTAAATCTCTGCTGGCACCGGAAATATGGTTGGCAACTTCCATACAGATGACCTTGATGAGCATTTTTTTCGGGCTGGTTATTTTTGGGCTTAGCTTTTCTGGTCTTCATTTTTTAGCCGGTATTGAGTTAACCACGGCCCTGATCATTGGTTTTGCCTTGAGTTTTTCGAGCACCGTTTTTGCCATAAAAATATTGGAAGACAGGGGCGAAGTGAATTCATTTCATGGAAAAGTTACCATTGGCATCCTTGTGATGCAGGATGTAGCTGCCGTTCTTTACCTCACCATTACCGGTCAGGGAGAATTAACTTTGTGGCTTCTGGCACTTCCGGTTTACTTATATATTGTCCGCTATATTTTATTGAAACTGATCAATACAATTGATCATGGGGAGTTATTTACCTTGTTTGGTTTTTTTGCCGCTTTTGTTGCCGGGGCTATGAGTTTTAAATTATTCGGATTAAAAGCAGACCTCGGCGCCCT
>PKSW01000404.1 GCA_002869465.1 Marinilabiliales bacterium | reverse complement strand
CTTTTTCATGCAATTCCATGATGAGGTCTGCCTGCTCATCACTCATCATTTCGTTGATGATGGCGGCCGCATATTCAACATCCATATCTTCAATGATATCAACTGCCTGAGCATCGGGTAATTCTTCAATTACATACGCTGCATCTTCAGGGTTAAGCAGGGTAAGCAAGTTTTGTTGTTCATCTTTATGAAGTCTGCTCATCAGGTAAACCAACTGAGTTGAGGATAAAGTTTCGAGAAAGCTTGTTAACTCAACCCTGTTATTCGATTCGAGTAAAATGCGGGCTGTTTCTATAGGGCGAACTATTTTTTGATCAATCATATTACTGCGGAATTGTATATGGAACTATTTGAAAAACCGTAATAAAGGTATTCAAATTTGATGATAAAATTTGGAAAATCGGAATTTAGAAGAAATATCTTAGTAGCTTATCCTGATGGAATATTTGGGTTTTCCGACATATAAAAAGTCAACTCGCCACCATTCATTATTTCATTGTGATTTATATACATGCGATTTAATAAACTCCCATTTAACTCAACTTTCTCAACATATATATTTTCCTTACACTGATTAACAGTATGAATGGTAAAAGTTCTTCCATTTTCCAGGTGAATAGTTGCTTCTTGAACCAAAGGGCTTCCCAGCGCATATTGATCTGATCCAGGACAAACCGGGTAAAACCCAAGCGCGCTGAAAACATACCATGCCGACATTTGTCCGGCATCGTCATTACCACATAAGCCATCTTCCTTATTGCCATACATGGTGTGCATGATCATCCTTACCCTTTCCTGGGTTTTCCAGGTGGCGTTTGTCCAATTGTATAAATATGGAATATGATGGCCGGGCTCATTGCCCTGCACATAATTGCCAATGATGCCATCACGTGTGATGTCTTCTGTATTCTCAATGTATTTGTCGTCCAATTCCATGTTGAACAGCGAATCAAGATGTGCCGTAAAACGAGCAGAACCACCCATCATTTCAATCATTTGATCAATATCATGTGGAACATACAGGCCATAGTTCCAGGCATTACCTTCAATAAATCCCTGTCCATGCGTATCCAATGGATCGAAAGGGTTTTTCCAGCTCCCATTTGATAGTTTGGGCTGCATAAAACCTGTTAATGTATTAAAAACATTTTTAAAGTTCTTCGATCTTTCTGAATAATTCTGGTAAGTTGCGGAATCGCCCAGTTTTTTAGCTAGTTGGGCGATACACCAATCGTCATAGGCAAACTCCAGCGTTTTAGATACGGATGAGGAGTTTTTGTCTTCAGGAACATATCCCATTGTCATGTATGAATCCAGCCCATCAAAATAAGGTGTTGTCGAAGTGTTGATACATGCTTGCAATGCCCTTTCCACATTGATATCTGTGGTTCCTTTGATAATGGCATCTGCAATCACCGGAACTGAATGATAACCGATCATGCACCAGTTTTCATTTGAATAATGGCTCCAAATGGGGAGCATCTGATGAACACTCTGATCGTGATGTGCCAGCATGGATTTGATCATATCATTATTCCTTACAGGTTGGATGATGTTGAACAGTGGATGCAATGCCCTATAGGTATCCCAAAGGGAAAAGGTGGTGTAATTTGTAAATCTTTTTGAATTGTGAACATTCATATCCAAGCCCCGATAACGCCCATCAACATCTTCGTAGATGGTGGGTCCGAGCATGGTATGGTATAAAGCGGTATAAAAAGTAATTTTATCTGCTTTGGAAAGGGTCTTAACTTCAATCATATTTAATTCATGGTTCCATTTTTCCTGGCTTTGCAATTTAACCGCTTCGAAATTCCAATGTGGAATTTCTGTTTCCAGATTATTCATTGCCCCTTCCGTACTGACTGACGAGATGGCCATTTTAAGCCTGATCTGTTCTCCTGCTTCCGTATCAAAATTGAAATAAGCCCTGATATTTTTACCCGCCATTTCAGGGAAATTTTCTTCTTCGTTAAACCTCCTGTAAAATCCTTTATAAGGATTGTTGTCGTACTTTTTATGGCCGTAAGAGTTGAACGGTTTAGAAAATTTCAAGACAAAGTAAACAGTCCGTGTTCTGGCCCAACCCGTGGTCTGTCTGTAACCTGTGACGGTCGAATCATTTTCAACACGAACAAAAGTCCAGACATTCTTGTCGTCATAATTATAAATATTGGCCATCAGGTCTAATATGATATGGGCACTGTCGGTTTGCTCGAATGTGTATTGATGAAAACCAACTCTTTTAGTAGCTGTCAGTTCAGCAGTCACATGGTAGTTATCCAAATATACACGGTAATAAGCGGGCTCTGCAAATT
>PKSW01000288.1 GCA_002869465.1 Marinilabiliales bacterium | reverse complement strand
TAGATGCCTCCTCCCGGTGTGCCACCTGAATGACATCCAAGACAATTATTTTCAACCAATGGCCATATATGATTTGAAAAGCTTACATTGGTAGTGTCGCAATCTTCGTCACAGGAATTGTTCAAAGCACCTTGTTCAATCCATTTTTTAATATTGTTTTTCTGTTCATTTGTTAATGGGTCGACTGGAGGCGGCGGCATCCGGTCATCAGGGTCTGTTTCCATAATCTTCTCGTACAACTCACTATCATTCGGATCACCGGGTTTGATTTTTCCGTATTCAATAATAGAGGCGTAATCAACCAGAAGGACATCTTGTTCGTCGGTTAATTTATTATGGCAATTGGTTGTTGCACAACTTGACAGGATCAATGGCAGAATCATATTCTGAAAATAAATGGTGTCCGGATCGCAGGGATGTTCATTGTCGCCTCCCGGATCGGTAAAACTTGTATCGTTGATCCACTTTTCAATTTTTAAAATATCGCAGCTATCTAATTTGGTATTTGGCGGCATGGACGTATAGCCCGGCGCCTGATTAATTACCCCGGCTAATTTACCGCTATTTGCCAGGTTCGATAATATATTGTAATCCGTAAGGTTGATGCCTCCGTTATTGATCTGGCTATTGTGGCAGCCGATACAATTACTTTCGAGAATAGGAACAACGGTGCCGGGATAGGTGACTCCTGTTAGATCACAATTCTCAGGTAATGGAATTAAAATATCTTCCGGTTGATGCTTGCAACTGTTTGAAAGCATAAACAATAAGAGGATTGAAATTATCCAAAGTATTTTTTTAATGTGCATGTTTAAAGACGGATTTAAGGTAATGGTTTTAAAATAGACGTGCAAAATATGTAAATTATTACATATATATAAAAAATTGATTTGAAAATATGTTCCATACCTGACAACATATTTAGTAGATTTGTTAGGCATGAAAGAAAAAACTGATCACATCTTGGTATTAAAATCAAACGGTGATAAAGTGCCGTTTGAAAAGGATAAAATTCTGAACGCATTAAAGTATTCGGGTGCCGGAAAAGAAGAAAGTTATCATATTTTACAGCAGATAGAATCGAAGTTGTATAACGGAATCCCTACAAGTAAAATATATCAGTTAGCATATTCCCTTCTCAAGAAAAAAAAATCGCACAGAACCGCTGGAAGATACAGGCTGAAAAAAGCTATTTTTGAACTGGGTCCTTCTGGTTATGCGTTTGAATCGTTTGTCAGCCTTTTATTTGAATCCTGGGGATACCAGGTAAAAACTGACCAGTTAATTAAAGGAAAATGTATTTTGCATGAAGTGGACGTACTTGCCACAAAACCGGGGGTGATCACATTTGTTGAGTGTAAATTCAGAAGCGACTATCGCGGTAAAACCGATGTGAAAGTACCCCTTTATATTCATTCACGATTCAATGATATCGAAGCAAAATGGAGAAAAATGCCGGAATATAAAAATATGGAGATGAAAGGATTCGTTGTAACCAATGCACGTTTCACAAAGGATGCTATTGAATATGCCGAATGTGCTGGCCTGGAGCTTATTTCGTGGGATTATCCTGCCGAAAGCAGTCTCAAATACTATATTGACAAATCAGGAATGCACCCGATCACTTCACTCAATAGTTTGACAAAAGCACAAAAAAGTTTTTTATTGAATGAAGGTATTATATTGTGTCGGGAATTGGTAAAAAGAACAGATGCATTGCAAAAAATCGGGCTGAATGAAAAACAGATTAATAAAATATTAATGGAAACCAGGCTGCTAATATCAAAATAATTGATCTATTAATTGGCAACTGGGATTAATAAAGGAATAAACAAATCTAACAAAGATTTTTAATAATGTTCAGGATGGTTAAGAAAAGCCTATTTGTTTTTTTGGCGATTTTTATAACTTTTTCGGACGTTATCGGGCAGGGTTGTGTAAATGAATTTGACGTCAATGAATTTTCCATGGAAGGCACTCCCGATGCATTTTGGGAGGTAATTAGTTCAACAGAAGTAATCAACAGGGCTTATATTTATCCAGCAACTTTTTTTGTAAATCCACAAAGTATAATCAATGTGCTTATTAAAGGAACGATATCAGTTGAGGCTACATCTGATAAAGATTTTATAGGTATTGTATTTGGATATCAACAGCCAACTGAACTTGCTGATGATAATTTCTATGATTTTCTATTATTTGATTGGAAGGCTGAAACAGAAGATTATGTTGGCTATAGGGCATACGAAGGGTTTAGATTATCCCGGTATTATGGGAACATTAGTAAAGAAAATCAGAAAAAATATTTTTGGGGAACTT
>PKSW01000064.1 GCA_002869465.1 Marinilabiliales bacterium | reverse complement strand
TGCCGTTACACCACCAACGCCCAGTCCGTCATTTTCGGTGGCTGTAAAATCGGGCATGATTCCCAATTTCACTTTCAATCCCCTTCTGCCTGCACCACCTGTACGTTCTTTTGGGCCGGCTTCCTGGTATGTAAGGTTACTGTCCTTATTCGCAATGTTAATAATCAGTGGATATGCATAATCCAGAATTTCTTTCTGTCCTTCGTAATTTATTTTATCGGCATCATCTGCTGGGGTGTGGTAATCAGGATGTGCCCCGGTTGTAAAAAATAATACCGGAACATTACTGGCATAAAAACTGGCATGGTCCGAAGCCCCATAACCTTCCGGTGAATGATTAAAAGCCAGATCGCTTTCTTCTTCATAAGAGACTAACCAACTTTCAAATTCGACTGCTGTCCCTGTTCCAGCCAGCATAACTCCCTTATCAACTGTGTCAAGCCGCCCGATCATATCGAAATTGAACATGGCTTTTACATCTTTCAGATCAACCAATGCATTTGAAGTGAAAAACTGGGAGCCAAGTAAGCCCATTTCTTCAGCACCAAATGCCATGATCACAATACTCCTTTTTAATTGATCACGATTGTTGCTTAACTTTTCAGCAAGTTCAATGATCCCTGCCGTTCCCGAAGCATTGTCATCAGCTCCGTTATGGATGGCCAATGTATCCGGTGTTCTTGAACCAGAACCTTCACCACCAAATCCCAAATGATCATAATGGGCACCTATTACTATATATTCATTTTTTAGTATGGAATCCGATCCTTCAATAATAGCCACTACATTCTGTGTCTGAACTTCATTTTTAATTAATTCAGTAGTGCCCGAAACAACTTTACCAGTCGTAAAAGATGCAGTTTGCATATTTTTGATGATCTCTTTTTCCAGGTCATTGATGTTCTTTCCTGAATTTTCCAGTATTATGTTGGCAACGGATTGACTGATATTTATCACCGGGATGCCCACATCAGCCGTTACCCGGTCGAAAGTGCCGGAAAGCAGTTTGTCACCAAATTGAGGGCCGTTCACCAATAAAACCCCGGCAGCTTTGTTATCCCGGGCCAGTAATGCTTTATCCCTGTCACTACTTGAAGAAATGAACAGGCTTTCATCCTTATCCGGTTCGGGGTCACCACGTAAAATCAGTACCCATTTACCTTCTGAATCTATATCTTTGTAATCATTCCATTGCAACGAATCATGATCGATCTCCATGCCAAATCCGGCAAAAACAACTTCTGCAGTCACATCCGCATTGGATGAAAATGGCATGGGGATAAAGTCGATGTTGAGTTCAAAAATACTGTCATTCAATGCCAGTCTGTTATCGATTCCCTTTGTAATTCCAGTGGTCACATTAAAATACTGGAATCCGTTTTCGCCGATTGGTTCTAATCCAAATGAAATGAACTGATCCCTGATATATCTGGCAGCTTCCATACCGCCTTCCGTTCCCGGTTTTCGGCCTTCCAGTTCATCTGATGCCAGGAAATATACATGAGCTTCCAGTTCTTTTGTTGTAATTTCCGGTTCAGCTATTTGCGCAAGAACAGAAAACCCTGTGAGTAAAAGGATGATAAGAGATATGATTTGTATGCGATTCATCAGTGGTAATTTTAAATTTTGCGCAAAGATAATATATTAAGCTATTCACTGGCGCGAGTCTGAAGCAAAGCTTGTGTGGAGCGACTCGTAACAGTTCACACAATTTATGAATAAAAAAAGAGACTGTCCCATTGAGACAGTCTCTTTTAAAAAGATTTTTAAGAAAGTTCTATTGAACAATCATCTTGCGTGTAACTTTTTCAGCTCCATTGGAAACCGTATAGAAGTATACACCTGATGCCAAATCATTTGCATTAATTGTTAATGTATGAGTTCCGGCCATTTTGTAACCAAAATCACTGGCACTTACTACCTGGCCTGTTAAAGTATAAACCTCCAGGCTCAGATCAGCACCTTCATTTAACGTCACACTAAAATAAGCTTGTCCGCTAACCGGGTTGGGATAGTTTTGTGAAACTTCAAACGAGTTGGCCACATTTTCAAATACATCGACCGGTACAGGTGAAACAGGTAAATAAACCATACCGTTATTAACCGGATCATGTGTTGGTGGATCTGGCTGTAAACTATTACCCGGTAAGTTATCTGTCTGATACAATATGTGATACGTATCGTTAGTTACATTTTGTGAAACGGCAGGATAAGAACATTCACTAAAAATATGGAATACATCGTTTGTGTAGTCGGTAAATGGACTCCACATACCATCTCCTTCAGTAAAAGTTCCCCAAATGTGTCTGAAGTTATATTCTTC
>PKSW01000060.1 GCA_002869465.1 Marinilabiliales bacterium | reverse complement strand
TGGCATCGCTTTCTGAAAAATAAAACTGTACTCACGTCGCTTATCGTTATCTTTTTTTCCATTCTGATAGCTACCCTTGGCTACCTGATCACACCCGATTCTACTCCCTTTGCCAACACCCAAATACTGGAAGTCAGCACCCAAAAACCCGGCTTTCAGACTGAAATGATCAAAGTGAGAAAAAATGCATTTTACCAAAACATATCATTTGTCAGACAAATGCTGTTTGGTGCCGAGGACAAATATCGTTATATACCGGTTGAAAAGGAATTCAGATTTGAAGAAGATTACATTTCGGCTCAACTTTTCGATCCTGATCATAAGGGGTCAGAGGTCAGTCTGCAACTCCCGGATATTATATATCCACTTGCCAGCGAAGGATATAATTATCACGAAAATAATGTGCTATTTGAATTGATAAATGGTGAAATGAAAACAGAAACTATTTCGTCATTGCAACAAAAAGTTTCTGACAAACATATCGTAAAAAAAAGATATTGGCTTGGTACGGACCAATTTGGAAGAGATTTGCTTAGCCGTCTGATCATTGGTGCCAGAGTAAGCCTGTCAGTTGGATTTATTTCTGTCAGTATTTCGTTGATCGTGGGTATTTTTTTCGGTGCCATTTCCGGTTTTTTCCGGGGACGAGTGGATGATGTAATTGTTTGGTTCATCAATGTGGTTTGGTCCATCCCTACCCTATTGCTCGTTATTGCCATCACCTTTGCCCTGGGCCGGGGGTTCTGGCAGGTCTTTGTTGCTGTCGGACTAACCATGTGGGTTGAAGTAGCACGTGTAGTTCGTGGTCAGATCATCAGCATCAGGGAAAAAGAATTTGTAGAAGCCGGATTTGCCCTTGGCTATTCAAATACCAGGATCATCATGAAACATATCCTACCCAACATTTTAAGCCCGGTCATTGTAATTTCGGCTGCCAATTTTGCGGCTGCCATCCTTATTGAAGCGGGATTGAGTTTCCTAGGAATTGGCGTGCAACCGCCAATGCCCTCATGGGGCAGTATGATCAAGGAATATTATAGTTTTATCATCCTTGATTCGGCATATCTTGCTTTGATACCGGGAATAGCAATTATTTTATTGGTACTGGCATTTATGCTTTTGGGAAACGCCTTGAGAGATGCACTGGATGTAAGAATTGAGAAGGGTTAGAATACTATATTCTTGTTAAAATTGTTCCTTTTTTTCTTTTTATTTAGTGAATTATCGTCGTTACACGCACTTTTAAAGCGGATGCGACAATCTCCTTTTCCGAATCCAAATTTTATTGAGGCATAAATATCAAGTCCATTCAAATTGGAAATACCCAACCATGTTCCAAGACGTTCTGTTCCAATTGTAAAAAACCAAAACCGGGCTGAAAGTCCTACCCGGGGATACTTATATTCGTAGACAGAAATAGGCAGATTGACTTCAAAATATTTACTTTCATACCTGGGTACAATAGCTATCTGAGATGGCCTTCTGAGTGTATGGCTGTTAAAACGAATGGGATGTATCCAATAACCAGCAGCATAGAAATTCTTATAAATATTATAATCAGCCTTAACACTAACGGCTGTTGGTAAACCTATTATAATCTTATTACCAGCATATGAAGCATTCGGATCGCCATAAAATAAATTGCTAAGATCGGAAGTTAACTGATCAATATTAGTAAAACTGGTTGTATCATAATTCTGCCAGTAAACTGCAACATTTTCGTAATCGTGAAGTTCAGCATTATTCTTATAATTCATAGACCCCAGATCAAGAATAGAAACACCAATACGATACACATAATCATCAAATTCCTGACTGCATAATCGATTCCATCTTTCAGAATCAACTGTTTTCTTTTTTACGTAAACAACTCCAAGATCAAAACCAAATCCTCTTCCTTTAAATAGTGGTTCATCAACAATTTGGTCGCTATCCGCATAATCTACGGGTAATGCGTATCCAGCTGAGCCATTCAGATTCTTAATATTGATCGTGCTGTCATTTAAAACAATATAGTTCGCATTGCTGCTTTCCATATAAATTCCAGCATAGCTCCAAACATATTTTATCGTTGCACCGACAGTAATTTTTTGGTCAAAACGTTCGTAGGCTACATATGCATATGACAATCCTGCATTCATCCATGCGGCAGCAGAGGCATCAATATCATAATCAATATAATTAATGTTTTGGAGCGACGATTCATCCATTCCATAATATCCAAATAAGGGCATTTCATATGGTATTCGGTTACCTGAAGAAAAAACCTGAGCTGATGTACTTAACCCAAAGGCATGTTTCCCCAGTTGCACCATTGCAGAGGGGCCC
>PKSW01000114.1 GCA_002869465.1 Marinilabiliales bacterium | reverse complement strand
GAATATATGAATCAGTACATTGAATCGGCCATGGTTGATGCTGATGTGATTTTACTGATGCATGAAACCGGACAGTTTTTCGAGGAAAATGATGTACTTGAAAGAATCATAAAGGCCAACATTCCGGTGATTGTCATTATCAATAAAATAGATCTTTCAGACCAGGAAAGTGTGGTTAAAGAAATGCAACATTGGTCGTCAAGGCTACCCGGAGCAGAGGTAATTCCAATTTCTGCCATCAAGAATTTTAATATTGCGAAAGTTTTTGATGAAATACTCACATTAATTCCCGAAAGCCCGCCATTTTTCGCAAAAGATGAATTGTCCGACCGTTCAGTTCGATTTTTTGTTTCAGAAATCATTCGTGAGAAAGTATTTACGAACTATAAAAAAGAAGTACCTTACGCCGTTGAAGTAGCCGTTGACGAGTACAAGGAAGAACCTAAACTTGTCAGAATTTCAGCCACTATTTTTGTGGATCGCGAATCACAGAAAGCGATTATCCTTGGGCACCAGGGAAAATCGATAAAAAAAGTAGGCACCGAAGCCCGGAAAGACATCGAAGAATTCATTCAAAATAAAGTTTTTCTTGAGATTACTGTAAAAGTGAATAAAGATTGGCGAGAAAAGGAAAACATGTTGAAAAGATTCGGTTACGATCATTAATTTTACCCTCTAAATCTAAATGTTATTATGAATAACACAGTTGCCATTGTCGGCAGACCCAATGTTGGAAAATCAACACTTTTTAACAGGTTAACAGAAAGTAAGGAAGCTATAGTAGAAGCGATAAGCGGGGTTACCCGCGACCGGATCTACGGAAAAAGCGACTGGAATGGTGTTGAGTTTTCAGTAATTGATACTGGCGGCTATGTGCATGGCTCGGATGATACTTTTGAAGAAGAAATCAGGAAGCAGGTATTATTCGCTATCGATGAATCTGATGCCATCATTTTTGTTGTTGACATCAGGGAAGGTATTAACCCCCTGGATGAAGATGTAGCTCAATTATTACGGAAGACAAAAAAGCAGGTTTTTTTAACTGCCAACAAAGCGGACACGCCTAATATCAGTAGCCAGGCAGGTGATTTTTATGCCCTTGGCCTGGGAGAAGTATATCCCATATCATCTGTGAATGGAAGCGGTACTGGCGAATTATTGGATGAATTGGTCAAGGTATTTAGTGCCATTAAAAAAGATGACGAACCTGATATTCCTCGCATAGCAGTTGTGGGCAGGCCCAATGTAGGGAAATCATCTTTTATAAATACCCTGTTGGGCAACACAAGAAATATAGTCACCCCCATTGCCGGAACCACGCGTGATTCAGTTCATACCCGCTACAGTGCTTTCGGACATGATTTTATGCTGGTTGATACGGCGGGACTTAGAAAAAAAGGGAAGGTTTATGAAAACATTGAATTCTATTCGACCCTGAGAACCATTCGTGCCATCGAAGATTCCGACATCTGCATCGTTATGATAGATGCACAAAGCGGGATTGAAAAACAGGACATCAGTATTTTTCACCTGGCTGAAAAAAACAGGAAGGGGATCGTAATTGTTGTCAACAAATGGGACCTGGTGGATAAAGAGACCAATACCCACCTTGAATTTACCAAAAAGATTAAAGAAAAAATTGCTCCTTTCAATGATGTTCCTATCGTTTTCACTTCTGTTCACGAGAAACAAAGAATATTCAAAACGCTGGAACTGGCTACTGAAGTTTTTAATAGAAGAACGCAACAAATTCCTACATCTAAACTGAACGATACCTTGCTTCCTATTATTGAAAAAACGCCACCACCTATGGGATCGAGGGGAAGGTACGTTAAGATCAAATATATCATGCAATTAAAAACGCCTACACCACAATTTCTATTTTTCTGCAACTTGCCTGATGACGTGAAAGAATCGTACAGGCGTTTTCTTGAAAACAAGATCAGGGATATTTATGATTTTACAGGCGTTCCGATCCAGTTATTTTTCCGCCAAAAATAAATATCTTGGAGACCATCAGAATAGATAAATGGCTTTGGGCAGTCAGGTTTTTCAAAACCCGGACACAGGCTTCGGATGCCTGCCGGGGAGGCAAAGTTAAAATAGATGGACAGAACGTGAAGCCCTCAAGAGAAATCCGAATAGGAGAAGAAATTGAAGTTCAGTTAGGGATTATCAGGAAAAAAGTAAGCATAAAAGCCATTCTCAAGAATCGGGTGGGTGCCAAACTGGTGGATGATTATGTGGAAGACCTCACCCCTGCTGAAGAATATGAAAAACTGGACATGTTAAAACAGCTTAATTATGAAAAACGTGATCGTGGCACCGGCCGGCCCACCAAAAAGAACAGACGGGATATTTCAAAACTTAAAAACTCAACATAAATTCAAATTCATGAAAAATATTTTATCGCTTCAGAAATTGAGCCTGCTGATGATCATTATGGTCGTCCTTATTTCATCTTGCTCAAAAAAAACACAAACATTCAGCCTGGCTTTTTACAATGTGGAAAACCTTTTTGACACGATTGATGATAAGCACAAACAGGATAATCAATATTTACCTGATAGTAAAATACCATGGAACACAGAACGGTACAACCATAAACTGAACAACCTTACAAAGGTGTTTAACGCGATTGATTCTGTGGAATTACCATCCGTAATCGGATTGGCCGAAGTAGAAAACATCACGGTATTAACTGACCTGGTGAATCATCCTGATATTTCCCGGGCAAATTATCAGATTCTGCACCAGGAAAGTGAAGATGAACGCGGTATTGATGTGGCTCTGCTATACCGTCCTGACAAATATACACCTGTTGAAACCAACTATATTCAGCTTATATTCCCATTTAATCCCACCAACGGAACCCGGGATATATTATATTCCAAAGGCCTTGCCGGAAGCAATGACACCGTTCACATTTTTATTAACCACTGGACCTCCAGGTGGGGCGGACAGGAAGAAACAGAACCGTCGAGGAGATACACTGCCGAAGTACTAAAAAGCTATACTGATTCCATCTTTAATATACAGCCCCATGCCAATATCATCATCGCCGGCGATTTAAATGATAACCCCGATGATGTGAGCCTGACTGAGGACCTGATGGCCATTGAACCCACAGAACCATATCTTGACAGGCGCTTGTATAATCTTTCGATCAAACAATATAAAATGGGGGATGGTACCTTGTACTACAGGGGTTGGGACATGTTCGACCAGATCATTGTTTCATCCGCCGTCCTGAAAGGGCAAAATGGAGTACTTGCCAGTTCGCGCGATCAGCAGATCATTAAAAAGGACTGGATGCTATTTTTCCCGAAACGTGGTGAACCCAGACCCAATCGTACCGCGACGAGTGAATACTTTGGCGGATATAGTGATCATTTACCTGTTTATATCAAATTGATTACTCAATAGGTTCTGGCTGAAAGAATTGAATTTCTAACAATTCGCCATTTTCATCATAAAACCTCCATTCGCCGGATTTCAATCCATTTTCGAATGAACCCGTATAGCGGATTTGACCATTTGAATAATAGGTCGTGGTGCTCCCTTCCATCTTTCCATTTATAAATTCACCTTCACTCCACTTCGTACCATCCCTATAATATGATTTCCAAATTCCATGACGCTTATTATCTTTCAGAGCACCTTCTTTTAACAGGTTTCCATCTTCATAATATTCCTTCTCATATACATAAATTCTCACGCCGTCTTTTTCTTCAAATTCCCTGATAATTTGTGGCCGTTCATTTATATACTTTGAAATGATAACTTCATTATCTTTAACGGTATCACTGTTTTTACTTTCATCACTTGAATTACATGATATAAATACCATGATACTAAGCACAACAACAAAATATTTTTTCATTACTGAATTATTATTTACCTGTTAAAAACTAGTCTTTTTCCTTTTATTTCTTCATTAATTATTCCTTCGGCATACGCGAGGTGGCCGTTTACGAATGTTTTACGAACTTTTGATGAGAATGTCAAACCTTCCATAGGCGACCATCCGCATTTATACAACAAACCCTCTTTTTCAACGCGCCATTGATCATTCAGATCAACCAAAACCAGGTCGGCATAATATCCTTCCCTGATAAACCCTCTTTTCTGAACCTGAAACAGGATAGCAGGATTATGACACATCTTTTCTACCACTTTCTCCAGACTTATTTTTCCCCTGTGGAACAGTTCCAGCATTGCTGTTAAAGCATGTTGCACCATAGGCCCTCCTGAAGGTGCCTGAAAATAAGGTTTTGATTTTTCACTTTGGGTGTGTGGTGCATGATCAGTAGCAATAACATCTATTTTGTCGATTAATAAACTATTTAAAAGAGCTTTCCTGTCAGAAGATTTTTTTATGGCCGGATTCCATTTAATAAAATTTCCTTTTTTCGAATAATCTTCATCTGAAAACCACAGGTGATGGATGCAAACCTCAGCCGTGATCCGCTTTTTCTCCAGGGGCAAACTGTTATCAAACAGGCTCATTTCATCTTCCGTGGAAAGATGTAAAATATGCAAACGGGTGTTGTGTTTTTTAGCCAGTTCCACCGCTTTTGAAGAAGAAAGCAAACAGGCCTCCGAGGAACGGATCAACGGATGAATTTCCGGTGGCGCATCTTCTCCGTATGTTGCAAAAAACTTTGTATTGTTCCTGCTGATGGTGGCTTCATCCTCACAATGCACCGCAATTAGAGTGGGTGCCTTACTAAAAATAGCTTCTAATGCTTTATCGTCATCCACCAGCATGTTACCTGTTGACGAACCCATAAAAACCTTGATGCCGCATACATGCTTCGGATTAGTTTTTACAACTTCATCAATATTATCATTGGAGGCTCCCATGTAGAACGAGTAGTTGGCCAATGATTTTTCAGATGCCGCCTGATATTTTTCTTCCAGTAAATCCTGTGTCAGTGTATTGGGGATCGTATTTGGCATTTCCATAAAACTGGTAATACCACCGGCCACTGCGGCCCTGCTTTCTGTATAAAGATCGCCTTTGTAGGTTAAGCCGGGATCACGGAAATGTACCTGGTCATCAATTACACCGGGAAGTAAATAAAGCCCATCCGCATCAATTACCTCAATATTTTCAGCAGCAAGTTCTTCCTGAATATTTGAGGCATCACTTATTTGAAGAATGATTTCACCATCAATTAAAACATCCCCCTTAAAGATATTGCCTTCATTAACAATAAAGGCATTTTTAATGAGTTTTTTTACTGCTGGGATTGGCATGATCAGATTGATTTTACAGGTTTTATACCTCCCATCATACCCCTGATTCGCAATTGAATAACGCCAAAAATGGCTTCCCTGAAAATACTTTTGTTCATTTTTGAAGTACCTTCTGTACGATCTGTAAAAATAATGGGTACTTCAACCACCTTAAAGCCTAATTTCACGGCCGTGTATTTCATTTCAATCTGAAAGGCATAGCCCACAAATTTGATCCTGTCCAGGTCAATCGTTTCGAGTACTTTTCTTGACCAACAAACAAAACCAGCTGTCGTATCCATGATATTGAGACCGGTTACAATCCTAACATACTTGGAAGCATAATAGGACATCAATACCCTACCCATAGGCCAGTTCACCACGTTCACACCTTTTATATATCTCGATCCGATAGCCACATCGGCATTCGTATCTTTGAGTGCATTGTACAAACGTACCAAGTCTTTCGGATTATGTGAGAAATCCGCATCCATTTCAGTTACATACTCGTAGCTTCTTTCCAATGCCCATTTAAAACCGGCTATATACGCGGTCCCCAAACCTAATTTTCCTTTTCTTTCAAGAATAAACAGACGGTCTTTGAATTCCGGAATCAACGATTTAACAATGCCTGCTGTCCCATCCGGGCTATTATCTTCAACTATCAATACATCGAATGCTTTTTCAAGACCAAACACAAACCTGATGATCTTTTCAATGTTTTCCTTTTCGTTATACGTGGGTATTATTACTAAGCTATCACTCACAGGTTCAGATTTTATCGATCAAAAATAAAAATAATGGTATTATGAACTACTCTGATAAACTAATTTACTTAACGATCAGTTTATAGTTCAGACTACCCTTTTCGCTGATGATATTTAACAGATACATGCCTTTGGCAAAGTCATTAAAGTCATAACTTAAATTGTTAGCCCCTATGAAGGCCCTTTGCGTATCTCTCATGATTTGTTTACCAGTAATATCTGTAATTAAAATTTCCAGATTAAAATCGTCAATTGCATCAAAAGAAATATATACATGATCTGATGCGGGATTAGGATAAACTCTCATCTGCCCATTAAGTAATAATTCTTCTATACCTACATAAGAAAAAGAAAATGTTTGGGGCTCCATTACATTGCCAAATGTATCTTCTATATTTTGAACATTAAGCTCATAATCGCCCATCATTTGACTTACGGTTAAGTTTACTTGGGATTTGAAAAATGAATGTTGAGAGGCTGATTCAACAGTAATACCATTATTAATTGTATAATTTAATACATTTTCAGCACTGGATTCTTCAACATCTTCGTTAAATACAATTCTTATATTGACACCCGAAACTGGTGTAACTTCAACTAATACCGGACCATCAGTATCACCACCTGATGTCACATCACTCTCAAAGCGGAGCTCAATTTTCCATTCATCAAAATCATAATTCATAGGACCCATTACGGTATAATACTCACCCTGCGAAGGCTCATATTCAAATACAGCTGTGTTATGAATCATCAAGTCTCCTGATCCATCATTGACTGTCCACATAAAGAAATTAGCCTGGTAATTATCGTCGGTACATAAAGCATTATTTACCTTCACCAGCACACTTTCGTAACCTTCTGTCACATTGCCGGTCTGAACAACAGCAGGATCAGGCAGGGTATTATTACCGGAAATAAAATAATAATCGCTGATGTTTTTCATCTCTGTTTTACCATAGTATTCATCAATTTCCCCGGTAATAATTACACTATCACCAACTGATGGATTTCTACCCGACTCATAAATGAACAAACCGTTCCATTCACCATAACCGGCCTGTATGAAGTAGTTGGAACCAAAATTTCCAGTGACGATACCTGTTGTGCTAACCGTTTGGCCTACATATGGGGAATCATTCTGTTGCCCCTGGATATCATAAATGCTTACTATAGTTCCATTGAAAGTTTTAGGTACATAATAATTGTACACGACCGTAGCATGTTCATAAACACCATCAGTTGCTACAATTTTATAATAAACAGTGACATCTTCTCCCTGGCCTGGAATATCGACGCTAAACTCATCACCAGCAGCCATCATAGGAATTTCATTTGTCAGGTTTTCAAAGCTTAAGCCCCAAAAAATGCTGGCAGTCAATTCCCTATTTGTGATACTCGTGATGGTGGCTTTTATATTGACAGGTTCTCCGGTAACAGCTATTTGAGGAAAAATCTGAATATCGTCTATCGTGATTGGGCTTGGTGAAGCTTCGCCCCAGATCAATTGGACAAATTCCGGATTATCAATAAAAGGGTTCCTGTTTTTCTGGAATTGAAAAATCACATTATTACGGTTTCTTTCAAATGCATCAGGTGGGTCCTGTTCGTTCCATTCAAGCAATGTAGATAATTTACCGTGTTGTGGTAATGGATACGAGTGATTATGATCCACCACTTCAAGGTCCATTTCACCATCATTTCCTTCGTAACGGGTTGCCATATAAAAAATAATCCTGGCAATATCTCCTTTTACTTCATCCCTGGCTTCCCATGTTGAATCTGTATAATAACATTCGGTAGCCACGTCATGCGGTAGCCCCCCATTATCGAAATCAAGGTTACTTTTATCCTGATTCACTGAAGCCGCTGATGGTTTTAAATTATGCACATCACCATACATGGGAGGCATGTCACCGAAATCACCATGAGACTTTGCCCATACATGTTCACGGTTTAGTTGCAAACCACCATTTCCATAATCGCCATTGGGATGCGAAAAACCGGTGTACACCTGAATTACATTATCCGGATTTTCAGGATCGGCATCTGATAATTTGAATATTTCTTTTGAGAAAAAATATGAGTAAGGTGTATGGCCTTTGATAATATTGTTTAAAGCTGTTTTCAGTTCTTCTCCATTTTTTCCATCGGTGCCATTATAGTATCCGGTTTGTTGGGCAAACACTATAGATGCTACTAAAATTGTTAATACAAGGGTGATAAATTTCTTCATAATATTCTTTAATAAAATTGATTTATAAACTGATTCTTAACGACAGGTTGAACCTTCTACCCATACCCATAAAAACACCGGCTGAATTCGCATCAAACCCACTTGAATGTGTCAAAAAAGGATCGTTATTTTGTGCATCTGTGATAAATGTATCATCCAGTAAATTGAGAATGCTTCCTCTTACCTGGAATCCAACCTTCTTTATCCACCAGGCATACCCGGCATGAAATTCGACTTCATAATAATTAGGTATTTTCCACGATTGTCGCGGATCGCCATTTTCATCAAATGAACCAGGATTGGTTTCAGGATCATAATCCAGTGGATTAAATTCAGAATAATGTTTGCCAAACCAGGTAAATGATCCTGAAACATATAAATTTCTTATGATTTCCCATCTTAAGCTTTCCCTGTTTTGAAATTGTGCCGCATCTCCCACATAAAGTCCTCTTGCGTCAAAAGGCCTTGTTCCAATTTGCTGTCCATTATTATCGTAAATACGCGCTGTATCGGCAGATGTCCATATCCAATCACCCAATGAAAGGAGACTTTCAAATGTTAAGTTATCCAAAATATTCCAGGCGAATTCAAATTCTATACCAGTATGGCGAGCATTCATATCATTTATATTTACGCTGTAAAACTCGCCATCGATTTCGGTAGATATTGCCCTGTCAGCCGGTTTGTTCAGCCAATTGGTATAATATGCATTCACATTTAATGTATAGCGAGGTTTCACGTAACTATAACCCAGTTCAATCGCACGAACCTGCTCATTTTTAATATCTCTGAACAACGTATTATTCCGGTCGTAAACATTGTTAAATCGCTGTGCTTTAGATATATAACCTACATTCATAAATACATTCATGGTCTCACTAAGATTGTAATTAGCTCCTGCTTTCACCGTAAAGCCGGGTATATATTTCCAAGGGGTTTCGTTTGCCGACACGTCAGAGGGATGTGGTAAGAAGTAATCTACCCTTTTATAACCTGACACAGATCCTGTTAGGTTTAAAAATGTTGTTAAGTTACCCCGCCTGTATTCTATCTGAGCAAACAGGCCTCCCCATCTGACAAGCGCATCATTATAATAACCAATTTTATCGCCCACATATTTTTTAGTAGTATCGTTGTCTTCATTTTGATTACCGTCATCAAGATAATAGTTCCCGCCAAAAAGGTCTTCAACTTCTCGGTAATGTTCACCCTTGTATGTTCTTAAATCCAATCCTCCAGAAATTGAAATCGACTTGTTTAGTGCATAATCAAATGTTGAAAGCAACCCTAACCAGAAGTGGTTATTCATTGCGTTTTGCATTATGTTTGATGATGTTTTGGTTGAATTGAAATAAGGCGGTATCAAATTCAGGTTGGCATTATATTGTTTTTGCAAATTTTGCTGCCAGGTTGTGGTATCATTTTCAGGAGTTGTTGAAAACGATTGCCCCCCACCAGTTCCAATGGACAAATATAGAATATTCGAGATGTAGAGCTTATCATTTACGCTCCAGAAATCACGAAGACTGAACAGTGGTTTGTAATAAAAATTACTCGCTGTATTGGTGGCTTCAGATGCTGGGAAAATGGTATCCGAATCAGTTATGTAGGCCCTGCTCAGGTATCCCCAATTTGGATTATATCTAAGTCCCCTGTTGATTGGAAGTCCGTTTTTCTGGAGGTTATTTATAAAATCCTTTGTCATTCCTGCTTCAAGTGCATATGCGGTATCGAAGGTAGCAATGTATTTTTTGTAAGCACGTTGACCGTGTTCCTGTGGTGCACCCATTGCCGTCAGACTTAGCACATGTTTTCCAATTTCCTTATCTACTCTTAAAAAATAAAACCATCCTTTTGTCCAGGTTTGATCTACCCAGCCATTTCCTCTTTTATAGGAGCCTGCAAATGTAACACCCCACCCGCTCTTCAAGCGCCCGGTAGTCAATCCTAATGTTGTTCTAAGGTATCCATCACTACCCACTTCCTGCTTCAAGCTGATTCCTTTGTTGTTTTCAATACCTTTTGTAGCTATATTAATCGTGCCGCCCACAGAAGGAATAGCTAATTTAGAAGCCCCCAGTCCGCGCTGCACCTGTGTATAACGCATCACGGCATCCAATCCAAACCAATTCGACCAATAAACCCAGCCGTTTTCCATATCGTTCACTGGAATACCATCAAGCATAACAGCGACATTTCTCTGGTTAAATCCGCGGATGTTAATCCGGGCATCACCATCACCACCACCGGCTGCCGTTGCATATACACCGGGTGTCGAATTCAAAATAAGGGGAATATCCTGTGCAGCGAGCTGTTCCTCAATTTGTACCGGTGATATATTAGAGAAAGCAACAGGCGTTTCTCTTGTTACAGCCACGTCGCCTACCACTTCAACTTCGGTTAGTGTAATTGTCTTTAAGGCAAAGTTGACAAACAGGTTTTTGTCAGAGACAGTAATCTTCTTTTTCTGGGGTTCAAAGCCCACATATGAAATCGAGAGTTCATATTCGCCTGGCTGGAGTTTTAAAATGTATTCCCCGTTAACATCTGTAACAGCTCCTAAACCCGGACCATATACAACATTCACACCTATCAGGGCTTCTCCAATTTCATCTGTTACTATTCCGCTCACGGTTCTATCCTGAGCTAACAAACTAATTGTAGATAAACTGAATATTAAAAATACAAGGAGTCTACGTTTCATGCCGCAATATTTAAAGACCGGGAAAAGATTCCCGGCCAGAAATTTTTATTTCATAAAATGATTATTGAATATATATGTCATCAGAAGAAATATCTCTCTAAGCTGATGAAATCTATTTAAAAAGCAGTTTTTTGGTCAAAATTTGTCCAGATTTCAGAGATGTCTTCAGCAAATACAATCCTTTTAGATTGTTTCCTAAATTTATCTGAACACTTTCATTACGTTCTCCAAATTCTTTTACTTCAATTAATTTTCCAGTAATATCAAATATTTCAATTTTATCAATCGGCTCTTCTGAATCAATTGAAAAAAGACCATTTGTCACAGGATTTGGATAGATGCGAATATTTGAAAGGATATCCTTTTCATCTATATCCAAATAAGTACATTGGCAGTTATGGAAGCCTAATGAATCAAATGTATTACTAGGCAAAGAATCCCACTCCATATCAACAATAAAATATGGATCAGGGTTTTGTTTCACACCTTGGGTTATATCATATTTCCTTATCAGGGTATTATTCTCTGTCCATGATAACCAGAATAAAGGTCCTACAATATAATTCTGAATAGTGTACTCGGTAGGGACACCGCCACTGTTCCAAATAATGGTGGTATCATTCAAATTGCCCCAGCCATTATCATCAGAAGTCATGGGGGGACCCACTTTACCGATTATATCTATAATTGTACCATCCAATTTTTCCAAAGTCACCGCATCATTCCCGTTAAAATACATCATGCGGTTCACTTCGTAAACAGGGCAGAGAAATGTATCTGCTTTCATTTGCAGCGCTATATCAACGGGAACATCCTGACCCGTACCATTGGGATCTCTTTTATCAAGAACAACTACGAATGTGCTTTTGGGCTGGATAGTACCGCCGAGTGCCACGCCATATGGAATTGTACCTCCATTGCTATATCTCACCAATTGGTATGTTTCCATATTGATAGGTTCATTGGTTGGATTAAATAATTCTATTGCTTTATTTGTTCCTGAGCCTTCTACATATTCTGAAATAAATAAATCTGAACATTCTTGCGAAAACATTGAAACGCCTATGAATATTGACAAAAAGAGGAGTAATGATTTTTTCATATGTATAGTTTTAAATTAATAAATTGATTTATGTTGCAAAAATAGGGATAAATCAGCGGCCACATCACATTTCATCCATATAATTATTAACCTCTAAAGCGGTTTTTTACACAGCTTTAAAGAAAATTTTTAATCTGGATATGACAAACCTTTTAAATTTCTCCCAAAACCCTTGATAAATATATAATTCCTTGCTTAACCGACCGAACCCCTTCAAACCTCAGGTTCAACTTCCCTTTTTTCTCTCTCAACACGACGTCATTTGGATGGTTTTGAATGTATTGCAGAACCCTTCCGAATGTTTCTGATTGAAAATAAGGGGCATCCTGCTGGCCGGTAAAAGTACCCGACATATAGCCGAATTTCAGCACCAGTTTTTCAATGCCCAGGGCTTTGGCTGTCCATCTCAGCCGCAGCGTCTGGATCAACTCTGATGCTTCGTCAGGCAAGGGGCCAAAACGATCTACCAGGTTTCTCTCGAAGGCTGCCAGTTCTGCCTCCGTTTCAATATTATCCAGTTCTTTATAAAGGTTTAAGCGTTCCTGAACGGAAACTACATAATGTTCCGGTATCAATAATTCCAGATCAGTTTCCAGTTGACAATCGGCAGTGTGGGCTTTTTGAAGCTGCTCTTCGGTGAATAAATCCTTAAACTCGGTTTCTTTTAACTCGGCAATGGCTTCATCCAGTATTTTCTGGTACATTTCAATGCCAATCTCGGAAATGAAACCGCTTTGCTCGGCGCCCAGTATATTTCCCGCACCCCGGATATCAAGATCACGCATGGCGATGTTAAAACCACTGCCCAGGTCGGCAAATTCAGAAATAGCCTGCAAACGTTTCCTGGCTTCAGATGTAAGCGTTGAAAGTGGTGGCGACAACAAATAGCAAAAAGCCTTTTTATTCGACCTGCCCACCCTGCCCCGCAACTGGTGCAGATCGCTCAAACCATAATTCTGCGCATCATTGATGATGATGGTATTGGCGTTGGGGATGTCCAGACCCGATTCGATGATCGTAGTGGCCAGCAGCACATCATAATCGCCGTCAATAAAATCCACCATGATCTGCTCCAGTTTAGCACCTTCCATCTGCCCGTGGGCCACACCAATTCGCACCCCGGGAACAAATCTTTTGAGCATATCATATACTTCCATGATGTTTTGCACCCGGTTATGCACAAAAAACACCTGGCCTCCCCTGGATACTTCATAAATTATGGCATCGCTGATGACCTCTTCGCCAAACGAACGCAATTGTGTTTGCACCGGATAACGATTGGGTGGTGGCGTATTGATGATGGAAAGGTCGCGGGCTCCCATCAGTGAGAATTGCAGTGTGCGTGGAATCGGCGTTGCTGTCAGCGTGAGGGTATCAATGTTGGCGCGCAATTGCCGAAGCTTTTCTTTGGCTGAAACCCCAAATTTTTGTTCTTCATCGATCACGAAAAGCCCCAGGTCACTGAATTCGATGTCCTTGCTCAGTAAGCGGTGTGTGCCAATGATAATATCAAGCTTACCTTCCTTTAATCGTTGTAAGGTTTCTTTTTGCTTTTTGGCACTTTTAAACCGGTTGATGTAATCCACCGATACCGGAAAATCGCTTAAACGCTCCGAAAATGTTTTATAATGCTGCAGGGCGAGAATGGTGGTAGGCACCAGCACGGCCACCTGTTTACTGTCGGTTACTGCTTTAAAAGCTGCCCTGATGGCCACCTCCGTCTTCCCGAAGCCTACATCGCCGCATACCAGCCGATCCATTGGAAATGGTGCTTCCATATCTTTTTTCACATCCAGTGTTGATTTCAGCTGGTCGGGGGTGTCTTCGTAAATGAATGAGGCCTCCAGTTCGTTTTGCAGGTAGGTATCCGGCATAAATTCAAATCCCTGCGAAGCTTTTCGCTCGGCATACAGTTTGATCAGGTCGCGGGCAATGTCCTTAACTTTTTTCTTGGTTTTGGATTTCAGGTTGTTCCATGCATTCGATCCCAACTTATTCAATACCGGCGGTGTTCCGTCTTTGCCCACGTATTTTGAAATCCGGTGCAGCGAGTGGATACTGATATACAGCAAGTCGTTATTTTTATATATCAGCCGGATGGCTTCCTGTTTTTTGCCATCATTATCGATGATCTGCAAACCATCAAACTGCCCAACACCATGATCGATGTGCGTGATGTAATCTCCCTGTTTCAGATCGTAGAGTTCTTTTAACGACAAGGACTCTTTTCTTCCGAAGCCTTCACGTAAATGGAATTTATGGTATCTTTCAAAAATCTGATGATCGGTGTAGCATATTAACTTCACGTCATGATCTATAAACCCGGCACTGAGGCTCATGGTCAATGATGTAAAATGCGCTTTACCACTTTCGGGATGATCTTTCTGAATGTCTTCAAATATCACGTACAGTCGTTCTGTTTGCTT
>PKSW01000427.1 GCA_002869465.1 Marinilabiliales bacterium | reverse complement strand
TGATTTTGCCATCACTTGCCTGGCCAATTGTGATTCATTAGTGGAAGAAATGTGGTTGTATTATAAAATTAATGATGCTGCAGAATTTCAAACCACGCCTATCTACCTCGTTTGTCCCACCCATTATGGTGTCATTGAAGGATTAATGCCCACCGACACGGTACATTATTTTATTGAAGGCCGTTCCGGATCAAACACCGTTACCTATCCCCTTTCATCACCAGAAGGTTATTTTACTTTTTGGTTTGACATTGTAGGTAAAAATGAGTTTGGTTCAAATGCATCAGACTATTCCGTTTATCCTAATCCATCAACTGGTAAAATAACGATTGAAACGAAGACTATTGATGAAATATTAACCATCCAATTAAGAAATATTCAGGGTGAACTCGTATATTACAATTCTGTAAATACCCGGCAAACTATTGATTTAGGGAATGATATAAAACATGGTATTTATATCATGCAGATTGAATCGGAATCAGCAATACAAACTATTAAAGTGATAATTTATTAATGCCCGTTTACCAACTTCCGGAAGAACCTGTTTTTCCTCCCGCCGACCTGGCTGATAAGGACGGATTACTGGCCGTAGGTGGTAATTTGAATCCTCAGAGGCTTTTAAACGCCTATGCTTCCGGTATATTTCCATGGTACTCCAACGGACAACCTATTTTATGGTGGTCGCCCGATCCCCGGATGGTTTTATTTCCTGAAAAATTTCGCCGCCATAAGAACTTAAGTAAAGTTATTGATAAAAAAACCTTCACTTTTTCATATGACCATGTATTCGAGCAAGTAATTCATTATTGCAGCTCTGTTAAAAGAGAAAAACAAAAAGGCACATGGATCACGGAAGAAATGAAAGATGCCTATATCCATCTGCATAAGGCAGGGTTTGCGCATTCAGTTGAAACCTATTTTAAAGGTGAATTAGCTGGGGGGTTGTACGGTGTTTCTATCGGAAGTGTATTTTTCGGCGAATCCATGTTTTACCTGAAAACTGATGCCTCAAAAGTAGCACTCTGGCATTTGGTAGATTTCTGCCTTTCCCATGGAATTAACATGATTGATGTGCAGCAAAACACATCTCATCTTAAAAGTATGGGTGCCGATCTCATCAGTCGGAAAAACTTTTTAACTTTACTTGAACAAAACCTGAATTCAGCATCTTTAACAGGAGACTGGCAGCAGTTATAAACAAATGAATTGAATGGACGACAAGAAAAAATACATGAAAGAAGCCATCAATCTGGCTTCAGAAAATCTCAATAATAATCAGGGCGGACCTTTCGGGGCCATTGTAGTAAAGGATGGTAAAATTGTGGGTCGCGGGGTGAACAAAGTAACCACAACAAATGACCCAACGGCACATGCCGAAGTCGTTGCCATTCGTAATGCCGCTAAAACGCTAAACTCGTTTAACCTTGAAGGCTGCGAAATTTATTCAAGCTGCGAACCATGCCCCATGTGCCTGGGCGCTATTTACTGGGCGCGGATCAATATGCTGTATTACGCCGGCACCAAAGATGATGCTGCCAAAGCTGATTTCGACGATTCCGTGATATACAAGGAATTTTGTTTGCCCAAGGAAAAAAGGTTCATTCCTTCATCGCAAATGATGCGTGATGATGCCGTAAAAGTGTTTGAAGAATGGATAAAGAGTGACCATAAAATTCCGTATTAAGTTCTGCTATCCCTGAAAACCACCATTTTTATGAAATCCTAGATTGTTACCTTTTTTGAATGGCTTAAATGTTCTCAATTTGTACCATTATTAGGTAAACAATAAAAGAGCACACATTGAAAACTGAAAGAAAGGTGCAATGCCTGACTTATTTGGCTGTTGTTGTGTATGATGAACGATTAATGCTGATCGAAGTCAAAGGGAATTCAGACCATGAACAACCAGGTATTCCAAAACTTGTACCTACATATGAATTAGGTCAAAAATCAGAAGGTGGAATCTTGGAATTAGATTTCATCAATCAGCCAGTCGAATTTGCTGAACGAGAGAATGTTTTATTTGAACTCAAAACAGTGATTGATCTTGGCAAGCTGCCTGATGATCTGAAAGGAATTAAAGTGAATGCTTCAGAAAACGCGGATATTGCACTGTTTAATTTATAAATCACTGATAATGTAATAGCTAGAATAATAAAAAATACAAATAAAGCTTGCATTGCGCTGCTTTTAGTTGTATATTGCACTATATCATAATGATACGATTAATTATTACCGACGATCATCCCATTATAAGAGATGGGATTAAAACAATCCTCGCTGACGCGAAAGACATCAAATTAATAGGTTGTGCATCTGATGGTGCCGAATTGATGGAGTTG
>PKSW01000033.1 GCA_002869465.1 Marinilabiliales bacterium | reverse complement strand
CCATCGATCATATCATTAATATTGAGGGGAGAACCAGTGTATAAAGTAGTTCCGTTATCCTGTAGTCCACCAATATAGTGATCAGTGCCGACTACCGGATGAATCGCACCGGAGTAATATTGAAGTGTATTGTACCCCTGGTTTCTTTCAATAAATACAGGATATGCATAATGGGCTGTTTGGGTGAGAAAGATGCCCCCATCCGAACCAAAGACTGCCGTTTCGGAAGAGCCTGGCTGATACACAATATTGTGCTGGTCGGCATGCACATAATCATCCCCGCCACCTGTATACATGCCATACCAATCAGATATATGGTTCCATGTATTTCCTGAATTCATGGATTTCCATAAATCCTGCCCACCTGAAATGATGGCGCTCGGATTGGCAGGATCTACCCTTAAAATAAAATTATGCCAGGCGCGTTCAGCCCAATCTTCATCAGGCAGGTTTTTTTGCTGCCAGGTTTCGCCGCCATCAACCGATTTTACAATATACCTGCCTTTGTAGTTATAATAGCCAGAGTTTACCCAGTATCCGCCAGCAAATTGTGCATAAACGATATTGGGATCAGAAGGTGCGATGGCTACATTGGTGCGGGCAGGAATGTGAATAGAACCGTCATTACTGATTACGGTATTGTAATGGTTATATATTTCCCAGCTTCCTTCGAGCCCGGTATCGGAATATAAAATGGTGGCACCGCCATATTTATTCAGGTTTTCCATAGTACCAATAAATATCCTGCCGTTAACAGCAATATCGATATCCGCCGGGGTATATATTTCACCCGGGTGATCAATAATCTCAGGCAACACCTGTTCCCATGTTTCGCCGCCATCATCCGAGCGGTACAAACCATCGGGATCACTTTCGTGGTCTTCTCCCATATACGTGCCTGACGCCACGCAGGCATAGATGACACTTGAACCGTTTTCATCTTTCACTGCCATATCGGTAATGTACATAAAACTGGAAGTGGAAGGTATTTGTTCCCAGGTTTCGCCTGCGTTTGTCGACTTGAAAATACCGGCACCTAAACCTGACGACTCACGGTAGATGATCCGCGCTGTTTGTGCTTCGCCGGTACCAACATAAAAAGTTTGGGTGTTATTGGGATCGTAAGTGATACAACTTATGGCCAGGTTACTCCAGAAATCGCCCACCGGCACCCAGTTTACATTGGTGTTGTTAATGTCTTCGTTGTACCATAATCCGCCGGTTACGCCACCGCCCCATACTTTCTTCAGATCTGCATCATTCGGGTCGAACATCAAAGCACGGGTTCTGCCACCCATATTGGCTTCTGTACCCTGCCATTCGATGTTGGGACCATCACGCAATGTTTGTGCTTTTTCCTCTATTTCAAGGGTTGTTTGATAGGATTTCCAGAGGCGCTCTTTGGGTACATAGCCCAATTGTGGATCCACCGTTTTTACAAACTCCTGGAATGCGGCCATTTCGGGTTTGTCTGGCGATTCCATCGCTGTTTTACTTCCTTCTGCATTTGCATGAAATGCCGCTTTTTCAAGTAGAAACTTTTCATAATCAGCACGTGGATCAGTATTTTTTTGATTGAAAAGCACTATAGCTGAAATACTCAAAAACACCAATGGGATAGGCTTGTATATCTTTTTAATTATAAAGGATTTGATTCTGAAGCCCACAAAGTTAACGAATGATTTTCTTCGACATTATTCGGCAATTTGTTTTTAACAAATACAAATAATAAGTAATCGGTTTTATAAAAATTCGAATATTGCAGATTTTAAATAATTTCGCTCCTTATTAATAAAACCTCTTACATATATTCTACATCATGAAGAATTTTTTAATCCCATTGTTGATTCTTTTTATTGGCTTCCAAAATATGAACACCAACGCCTGCACCATTATCGTAGTTGGTAAAAACGCCACTACAGATGGATCAGTGATTGTTTCGCATACTGATGCCGGGCCCGATTGCCGTGTACATGTGATGCCAGGGCAGTTTTTTGCAGAAGGCTCCATGGCACCTGTTTATTGGGGTATGGTTGACCTGGGCCGTCCACTGGGCGACTATGGCGATACGCTGGGCATGATCCCGCAGGTTTCTGAAACCTATAGTTATTTTCAGTCAGCTTACCCGCAAATGAATGAATGGCAATTGACCATTGGCGAAAGTACCACCAGCATGCGCGAAGAATTGAAACTGGATGATTCAACCTGCAAACAGATCATGACTGTGGAACAGGCACAAGCTTTTGCATTACAACGATGTAAAACTGCCAAAGAAGCATTGAAGCTTATTACCGCTTTAATGGAAAAATATGGTTTCAGACCCTCCTGTGTGGGCGAATCGGAATCGCT
>PKSW01000470.1 GCA_002869465.1 Marinilabiliales bacterium | reverse complement strand
GCTTTATTTTTTAATGTAGATAAGGTTATTTTTTTTTGAAGGTCAGCCAGAATTGAGGTGGCTGATAGTAGTTTAATTTATTCTTCAGCTTAGTTTTAGTAACAAATTCTAAATTCCTATCCATTGGTCAAATGAAATCTGCCATCCGTTAATGCACCATTTGAAATGCCTTCATCAATGTATATCTTTGATTGGAATTAATAACCGTTAACCACAAAAACTATCGTTATGAAAAGGACCTTCGGATTACTCATTTCGCTTTGCCTTCTTTTTTCACTCGCCAATGCACAAAACTGGCTTACGCTGATTCCACAAGAAAAAAAGGAAGAACTCAAATTTGAAGATTACTCAGGCGCTTTCAACAATTATTGGATGGATCGTGCTTATGAAAACGGGCAGGCTCATAAGCATTTTAAGCGATTGGAATGGTATATTTCTCCACGACTTGACGAAAAAGGTAATGTCCCTTCGGCATTGTATTATGAACAAATTGAAAGGATATCAAGCCAGAGAAAATTTAAAGATGACAGATGGGGCGAATGGACCAATCTTGGACCGGATTATACGCCGTACTGGTGGCAACAGGGGCGCCTGTCAGGTTCCGGCAGATTGGACTATGTTGAATTTCACCCTGGCGACACAAACACAATTTGGGTTGGAGCACATACAGGCGGATTATGGAAAACGACTGATGGCGGTCAGAGTTGGTATACCACTACCGATCATCTGCCTAGTATAGGTGTAAGCTCCATAGTGGTAAATCCACAAGATCCCGATATTTTATACATTGGGACAGGTGACAGAGACACCTGGGTTGCCTTTGGCATTGGAGTTTTAAAGTCCGTGGATGGTGGTGAAACCTGGGAGCAAACAGGATTAATTTATGAGCTGCCTCAAAATGCTGTTATAAATAAATTACTTATTCATCCATTACAACCTGAAATTTTATATGCTGCAACAAACCAGGGGATTTATAAAACCATGGATGCCGCCGAAAGTTGGACCCTTTTAGTGCAGGGGCATTTCCGCGATCTGCATTTTATGGAAGGAAATTACGGGGTTTTATATAGCACCTCTTATAATGCCTATGGAAATGCAAAAATTTACAAATCGATTGATGCAGGAAATTCATGGTTTTCGGTTGGGACTGAGTCCATCATTCCATCACAGGTCTGCCGCATTGCCCTGGCAACCACTCCAGCCAACCCAAATGTTTTGTATGCAATTTGCAGCAGGAAATATCCTTCAACTTATTTATATGGTGTATTTAAATCAGAAGATTCAGGAGCATCATGGGAGGAAACGCTGTCAGGTGAAGATTTGAATCTGCTTGGCAGGTCGGCATATGGATCGGATACTGAGGGCTATGGCTGGTATACGCTTACCATAGCAGCCTCACCGGATGATGAAAATGTTATTTATACCGGTGGGATCAATCTCTGGAAATCATCCGATGGTGGCTATAATTGGGAAATCCTAACCCATGAAACCCCGGGTACGCTCAATACATACAACACCTGGGTGGATTATCATGCACTGCGCTTTCGACCCGGAACTGATCAGCTTTTTTGTTGTCATGATGGTGGAATTATAAAAACGTATGACCATGGGGAGGATTTCAGCAATATCAGCGATGGACTGTCCATTTTGCAGATATATAAAATTGGACTTGCTCCCTCAAATGAAGAGCTTGCATTGTGTGGACCTCAGGATCAGTTTACCATGTATAAGCAAAACGAAACCGATTGGAATTGCATTTATTTTGGAGAATCCGGTGAAAACTTTTTTGATATATCCGATGCGCAAACATTTTACGTGAGTGGTTATGGTGGCGGATTCAGAAGGACAACCAACGGAGGTAGCTCTTTTCAGAATGTTACCCCTCAGGGTGTTTCATTATATAATTGGCTGGCTCCTTTCACAAGTCATCCAAACGATCCAAATACAATATTCCTGGGTGTGAATGATGTTTATAGGTCATTCAACCAGGGGTCATCATGGGATAAGCTATCAGAAAATCTTTCGTTGTCATCGCAGCTTACCTTGCTTGAGGTGGCCCCGTCGAATCCTGAAGTGATGGTAGCGGGTACAGCAAATGTGCTTTGGCGAACAAAGGACGGAGGCCAGAATTGGGAAATAATTAGCAGTTCCCTGCCGGGTTTTGAGATCACAGATATGTGTATTTCATCGGCTGATGCCGGAAGGTTTTATGTAACCCTGGGTGGGTTTTCAGAAGGAGAAAAAGTTTTCACTTCCAATAACTATGGCGTTACCTGGGAAAATATTTCGTTGAACTTACCCAATGTGCCGGCTACCTGCATTGTTTATCAGAATAACACTGATGATGCAAT
>PKSW01000406.1 GCA_002869465.1 Marinilabiliales bacterium | reverse complement strand
TATTTTGGCGCTCACTCATCATTTCAATGGTATAAACCCCTGCCGGCAGGCCCATCGTGTTGCACTCAAATTGATGTTTGCCTTTTTCTAACACGGATGCATTAATCCTTTCGCAAACTACTCCTGAAGCGTTTCTAACGATAATCTCAACATGCTTCTCTTGATCCAATTCAAAAGCTACAGTTGCTTTATTCATAACTGGATTCGGGTATACCTCAAATCCACTTTCAATTACAGAAAATACTCTTGTATTCACCAACATAAATGGAACTGCCGTTTCGTCAGCACCAATATCAGGATCCGTTCCGGAATAAGGCCTTTCTTCCATGTCAATATCTAGATCAGCACATTCATATAGTGTATAATCGTAATACAATGCTGAAATACCTGCATTGGTGCATTCACTATCCCAACATAAATGTGTACAATCGCTTTCTAACATTGGATCACATAAAATATTATTCTGCCCTGTCCAAACACCTGAAAGCCTGTCTGTGTCAACCAGGCAATGAAATACCGCCAATTCCACATCACTTTCGTTGCGTACATCTCTGCCTACCATTGCGCTATTACTGCAAAATATGGAATTGAATATAACCGGAACATTGGATAAATAGTCAGAGTATATAGCACCACCCTTAAATGAACTGTTATCGACAAAATTATTATTTGAAATTGCAGGTCGATACAAAGCACGCGAACCAATGGAATGATGCTCTTCAACGTCGGACATAAAATTGTTCATCTGATTAGAATTAAATTCAGCAAATCTTATGGCACCACCTAAATATGTAGCAGCATTTCGGCTAAATATGTTATTACAAAGATTCATCCTGTATGTATTGTAAACCCATAAGCCTGCTCCTTCTCTCGCTGAATTTTGAACTATCCGGTTTTTATCAAGTGTTACTAAATAAGAATTGCTGCTAACTATTCCTATTGCTCCACCATAAGAGTTTAATCCAGCCTGATTCAGTTCGAATCTATTACTCAAAATATCGACAGCGTCGCTATTGCCAACCAACCATAATCCTCCACCACCAGCATATTCATTGGCATTCAAAGAATTTGTATAAAATTCATTGTTTTGAATCTCAACTCTACCTGTTTGCTGAATCATTAAAGCGCCACCCTGGCAATAATCACCAAAACATTCATTGTTTTCAAATCTGTTATTATCGATTACAATTCCATTATCAGATCTGAAAATAAAAACAGCTCCACCTTTGGATCCTCCTTTTGAGGTCACTTTGTTATATCTAAACACATTATCTGAAATGATCGGGGAAATGTTAAAACATGCAATTCCTGCACCAAATGAACCATTGATTCCATCTGTTTTATTATGCCTGATCGTATTCTTTTCAATTACAGATACTATTGGGTCATCAGTTAGTTTCTGTATCTCAATTGCTCCTCCATATGCCTGGTGGAATGGGTTTCTACAAGTATTAAATTCAATCAAGTTGTTTCTGATTATTGAATTTATCATAATTGCCATACCACCACCAAAAGCAGCATGGCCATTGGAATTAAGATTATTATTCCTGATAACATTATTCTCAATAATTGTCCAATACGTTCCATCATCGTCTGCAATACAGCAAATTCCAGCTCCGGCTGTCGTCTCTCCTGTTACATTATTTCCATAGATAATGTTATTGATAATTTTTGAACCGGCGTTATTGGCATAAATACCTCCGCCACATCTTAACTGGTAGGTTTCATTCAAAACGCCATTACCGCCCGTTATCGTAAATCCATTTAAAACAGATGTGGTGTCTTCTCCATCAATAAAAAGAACCGTTGCATCCGTATTCCAAGATGAAAATTGCGGTCCTTTAATAATAGTGTTGGCGATATGTTTAGATAAACCATCAATAATAAACATACTGGCAACAGTAATTGGCTTTCCGTAAAACCTAATATTTTCATTATAGGTTCCTTCAGCTACCAATACCATATCATTTGAATTAGCAGCATTAATAGCTTCCTGAATAGTTGTGTAATCATCAGGTACGTATATGATCTTTCCGCGTTCACTTTGTGAAAAGCAGCACAGGGTGATCATCAACGTTACGATTAAAAGTGAAATTTTAGTTTTCATAGCAATTAATTTAAGTTAGCATTAATCCTCTTCATAATTCCCCTGTATATATCGTATCCATTCAAGATGGATGTATCAGGCATTCTAACATCTGACCAGGATGAAACTAACTAAAACGTAAAGGAAATGACAACAAATCAATACAACGCCTTTTATGCGGCTTGGTAAAACAATTGATTAGAAGTAAAGTAGATTTCGGCACAAAAGGCGACCCCATTTTAGTATCATGGCAGATAGTTCTTAGTTAATTA
>PKSW01000061.1 GCA_002869465.1 Marinilabiliales bacterium | reverse complement strand
TGGTGAAGCATTAATTGAACAGGAAGACGTTATTTGTACATCCTGCTATTTCAAACTGCCCAAGACAGGCTTTCATTTGCATCAGGAAAATATCATTTCGCAAATATTCTGGGGGAGGGTCCAAATCCATTCGGCTACTTCATTTTTATTTTTTAATAAAGGCGGGAATGTGCAACGGCTGATGCATGCGCTTAAATACAAAGGGCATACAGATGTAGGTATATTCCTGGGAAAATTGTTTGGAGAATCGCTTAAGGAAAGCATATGGTACAATGCGGCTGATTTGATTGTTCCTGTGCCATTGCATCAAAAAAAAGAACATAAAAGAGGGTTTAACCAAAGCAAAGTTATTGCCGAGGGTATGCAAGATTCCCTGGGAATTCCGGTTTCGGTAAATAACCTGGTTCGGCTGTCATACACTTCTTCTCAAACAAAAAAAGCTCGCTATAACAGGTGGGAAAACGTAAAAGGAGTGTTTAAAGTAAAAGATGCTTCGGAATTCGCCGGGAAGCATCTGATTTTGGTTGATGATGTGTTAACGACCGGAGCAACACTGGAAGCATGTGCGAACCCATTACTTGAAATACCAAATACAAAAGTTAGCGTGGCGACCCTTGCATATGCTCAGGTGTAGCAGGAACCGTATCATTTGGTGTTCCCATTTGAATCATGAGTTCGTTGTATTGCTTCCTGATTTTTATCAACTTTCTTTTTAATCGTTCATTTTTATTAAAACGGTCGTATAAGGCTTGTATCGGGCTAAGTCCTGTACCGGTAGTAGGCAACGACAGCATCAGGTTTTCATCAAAATTGAGCTTGTTGTAATCAAAATCCAGTGGTTCCATCTGTGATATGATCAGTTTGAATGTTTGATAATCCCAAAAAGCACGAATAATTACTTCATTAATTTTAATGGTATCAGCCTGCATAAGCACTGTGTATATTTCCTCTTCGTTTACCATCGATGTATCGATACTGAAAATAAGTGGCCGGTACCCCACTGATGTGATAAGTAACGAATCATTTTTACTTGCATACATTTTAAAAAAACCCTCATTGTTACTAATGGTTCCCCAGTGATTAAATTTAGAAATAATATGCACATTTGGCACGGCGATCAGGCTATCAGCACTCACTACTTGTCCGTTAAAAATAAAAATACTGTCGGGTAACTGCTGTGCTTTTATTTGATTTCCATTTAAAACAATAAATGAGATAAAGAAAAATAAAAGTGCACATTTTATAGTTGGAGTCACCTGATGGGAATTAAAAAATAATTTGCGTGAACGAATATAAACCATAAATTAGCAACCAATTCACAAATATGCATATAAGTTTAACGCTGAAAAGTTAATAAATATGAAAAACAAGCTTCTCTTATCTATATTGCTATTTTTGATCGTATCCTGTTATGGCCAGCAATTACCAAATGGTAATTTTGAAAGCTGGATAGAAACAGGTAATTATCAAAATCCAGTGAATTGGAACACCCCTAATGTTTATTCGTCATTAGCTGGTGAGGCAGTTGTTGATAAAAGTGATGATGCATACAGTGGTGAATTTTCAGCTCGTCTGGAATCGAAAGTTATCAACTTTTTAAACCAGTCATTCCTGATTCCCGGGGCTATTACCCTTGCTAAATTTAATGTGGATATTATTAGCCAGGAATTTTCATACTCCGGAGGATGGTTTCTTCAACAAAATGTATTTCAGTTAAAAGGTATGTACAAATATCATGGCGTTGGTAACGACTCGGCAACCATTTTAATGTATAATTTTCGTAACCGTGAAAACGAGTCGTATGATACCATTGGCTATGGGTATACCTATTTGAACGATGCAGACGTGTGGACGCCATTTACAGTCAATATGCGCTATATAAATGGCCATATACCTGACACTTTTAACGTACTTATCATGTCAACAACTGACGAAGGCCTGCAGGATTTATCTCATGGCGGTTCTGAGCTTTTTGTTGACAGCTTAACCATTTATACAAATACAGGTATATTGAATTTATGGGAAAAGCCTATAGCATTGCATGTTTTCCCAAATCCTTCTTTGTCTATGATCAATTTTGAAATTGAAGAAACAGGAAAAAACAGAAAGCTGAATATATATAATCCGGCCGGAAAACAATTATCATCTCATACATTTCATGATAAAACTATTTCCGTTGACATGTCTGGTTTTACTGTCGGTATGTATTCATATATAGTTATCGAATCAGGAAAAATAATCAACAGTGGTTCATTTATAAAAGAATAAAAAACTAAATCCTTCTTTATGAGAAAATTTTACATCTGTTTAGCAATAATTGCATCGCCCCTGCTATGGTCTGTTAACTTAATAGCACAGAGTGATACCACCTT
>PKSW01000393.1 GCA_002869465.1 Marinilabiliales bacterium | reverse complement strand
GGCATTTCATATGGTATTCGGTTACCTGAAGAAAAAACCTGAGCTGATGTACTTAACCCAAAGGCATGTTTCCCCAGTTGCACCATTGCAGAGGGGCCCAATACTTTGGCACTCAGTGTTGCAGATTTAAGTTCTTTATTAGGGTAATAGGTAAAATTCTTATCATTATCAGGTCCGTAAGTAGGTAGATCACCATTTCCAAGTAGGCTGTAAATACTTGCATCAGATGCAGGAATGTAAGCAAAATTATTTCTTAAAAACCCATCTACCGATACCAGATTAATATCCAAATAATATTTTGTATTGGCAATCATAGCCGGATTGACTAGAATACTGCTTACACCGCTGTAATTACCAAGCGTTACACCCAGCATTTCCTGCGTCCGACCTGTCTTATAACACAGGAAAAGCAATAAAAACAAAATAGCAACCGCTTTTTTCCTCATCCAATCTTTGCGTAATTTTTATTAATAGAAGATGCTCTACATGATAGGAACGGCAAAAATATAATTTTAGCATTGTGAAAATCATTAAAGTTTCTTTGGAGACTTATTTTTATAGAGTCAATGCTATCCCCAATATGGTATTTAATCAGAATTTGTATCTTAGCACGCTTCAGTTATGTCCGTCTTTTAATTTTCAAATATGCAGGAAACCCTATCAGCATTTGATCATGTGCGATTAAATTTCAGCCCGGAGAGTCTTCATATGCTGAACATAGCTTTGGCTTTTATCATGTTTGGGGTAGCACTGGAAATTAAGCTGGATCACTTTAAAAAAATATTACTGCATCCCAAATCAGCCATAATCGGGGCGTTATCACAGTTTGTTTTATTACCATTTCTAACTTTTTTATTGGTGATTGCATTAAATAGGTTTTTATCACCTACAATGGCATTGGGAATGATATTAGTAGCTGCCTGTCCGGGTGGTAACATTTCGAATTTTATTTCTTCTATTGCCAAAGCAAATGTGGCTTTATCTGTTAGTTTAACAGCTATTGCGACTTTATTGGCCATATTTCTTACCCCGTTGAATTTTGCTTTCTGGGGAAAACTGGCAGTTAATTTCTATGCTCATTCTGATACAAATTCACTTTTAAGGCCTATAGAGATTGACGCATTCCAGATGTATCAAACCGTATTTATACTATTGGGAATTCCATTAATTATGGGTATCCTTATAAATAATAGGTTTCCTTCATTTACATTAAGAATCGTCCGTCCAATTAAAAGAATATCCATCATCATATTTGCTGCTATTGTAGTCATGGCTTTAGCCAATAATTTCGATCACTTTTTAGGCGCTATTGAATATGTTTTTCTGATTGTATTAATACATAATGCAACCGCGCTAGGTGCCGGTTATTTGATGGGTACTGTTTTCAATAGACCGATAGAAGATCGAAAGACGATCGCTATTGAAACGGGTATTCAGAATTCGGGATTAGCTCTGGTCCTTATTTTCAATCCAAAGATATTTCCTCCTGAAATGGAATTGGGTGGCATGGCCATTATTGCCGCATGGTGGGGTATATGGCATATTATTGCCGGACTTGGCATTGCAGGAATCTGGACCAATTTCAATTTTGGTCTTAGTAAATCAACTAGTTAATTCAGATTCTTTATGGGTATCCGTAATATTGAAAAGCTATCCTTTTTTTATAGTATTTTGAAAATTTGGGTGGATTTTTGGCACAACAAAGTATTTTATCGGAAGATTGAGATTCTGAACATACAAAATGTTCCAGAAAAGGGTCACCTGATATTCACGCCCAACCACCAGAATGCGCTGATGGATGCTTTGGCTGTGCTTTGCACAGTTGACAGACGAACTGTTTTTTTGGCAAGATCCGACATCTTTAAAAAGCCTGTGGTGGCATCTATTCTCTATTTTTTGAAAATATTGCCCATTTATCGCATACGCGATGGTTATGAGCTCTTAAAAAAGAACAAGGAAATATTTCAAAAAACGACTGATGTTATTTCAGATGATGAATGTGCTTTGGTCATTCTGCCTGAAGGTAACCACGCAGGCGTCCGGAGATTGCGGCCATTAAAAAAGGGATTTGCCAGAATCGCATTTCAGACTGAAGAAGCCAATAATTACCGCCTGAATATTCATATCGTGCCCGTTGGTATTGATTATGAAGACTACCAGGCATTTCGTAGCAAATTGATACTGAATTTCGGAAAACCAATACCTGTAAGTAAATTCTATAAAAGTTATCAGAAGAATCCGGCTATTGGAATTAACGCTATCAAAGATGAGCTTGCTTCAAAGATAAAACCACTCATTATTAACATTGAGAGTGAGGCATACTATGATATGATCAACTGGGGCAGGAAAGTGTATACGAATCATTTAGATGATCC
>PKSW01000044.1 GCA_002869465.1 Marinilabiliales bacterium | reverse complement strand
TTATTATTTATTTAAATACCTGGATGAAATGTATGCACTGCCTGGAGCAGGGGTTTTCGAATACCTCTCTTTCAGGGCTGCTATGGCCGTCATCACCTCCCTCATTATTTCGCTGCTATTTGGTAAAAGATGGATCAATTATCTGAATAAAAAACAGGTTGGGGAAACCATTCGCGACCTCGGCCTCGAAGGGCAACTGGATAAACAGGGAACACCCACTATGGGTGGACTGATTATTCTTGCTTCAATTCTAATCCCTGCATTGCTATTCGCCAAGCTTGATAATATCTATATCATCTTAATGCTTTTCACAACTGTATGGCTTGGTGGTGTTGGCTTTCTGGATGATTATATCAAAATATTTAAAAAGGACAAAGCTGGTTTAAGCGGGAAATATAAGATTGTGGCCCAGGTAATCCTTGGCCTGATTGTAGGTCTGGTTATGTATTATAATCCTTCTGTTGTTGTCAGGGAAAAACAACAAGCTATTGTGCAACAAACGCAAATTGGGAGCACCGAAATTACGCCAACTGACAACTTTGTAATTGAAGAAGCTAGGTCGACAAAAACAACAATTCCATTTTTCAAAAACAATGAATTTGACTATGCATATCTTTTAAAGTGGTTGGGCGATGGATATCAAAAATGGGCATTTTTAATTTTTATTCCGATTGTTATCCTGATAATTGTCGGCGTGTCAAATGGCGCCAACCTGACCGACGGGATGGATGGCCTTGCCACCGGAACTTCTGCCATCATTGGATTAACTCTTGGGATTCTGGCATGGGTTTCAGGCAACATCATTTTCGCTGACTACCTGAACATCATGTATTTACCCAATGTGGGTGAATTAACCATTTATGTTAGTGCATTCGTAGGTGCTACGGTAGGATTTCTTTGGTACAATACCTATCCGGCCCAGGTATTTATGGGCGATACAGGTAGCCTGGCTATCGGTGGGATTATTGCCGTTTTTGCAATTATCATCCGTAAAGAATTGCTCATACCCATCCTCTGCGGGATTTTCCTGGCAGAAAGTTTATCAGTCATTATCCAGGTAAGTTATTTCAAATACACCAAACGAACCCGTGGTGCCGGGGTGCGCATTTTTAAAATGTCGCCATTGCACCATCATTTCCAAAAACTTGGATATCCTGAGCCTAAAATTGTACTCCGGTTTTTCATTGTTGGAATTATGCTGGCGGTGTTTACGATCATCACTTTAAAACTAAGATAATAAATGACCACTATAAATGAAGAGATACAGGGAAATAGTTGTGCTGGGAGCTGCCGAAAGTGGCACCGGGGCGGCTGTTCTCGCTGCGAAAAAAGGATTAAAAATTTTTGTTAGCGATAAAGGAGCTATCAAAGAAACATACAAAAGCGTTCTTACACATTTTGAAATTGATTTTGAAGAAGGAAATCACGATCTGAAACGGATTTTATCAGCTGCTGAAATCATTAAAAGTCCGGGCATACCTGATACGATTCCCATCATGGAAGCTATCAGTAAAGCCAATATTCCAGTGATCTCCGAAATAGAATTCGCTTCGCGTTTCACAACCGCCAAAATTATTGGCATAACAGGAAGCAACGGAAAAACGACAACAACCTTGCTACTAGGATATATCTTGAAAACAGCAGGATTGAATGTGGGTGTCGCCGGAAATATCGGTAAAAGCTTTGCATGGCAGGTAGCCGAAAATGATAAAGATGTTTTTGTTCTCGAGCTAAGCAGCTTTCAACTGGATGGCATGCGAAACTTCAAAGTAGACATTTCTATACTACTGAATATTACCCCGGATCACCTGGACAGGTATGACAACAAATTTGAAAATTACGTCTATTCCAAATTCAGAATTCTTCAAAATCAATCAAAAAATGAAGCTTTTATTTATTGCTATGACGACCCGGTTATTCGCAAGGAATTAGCAGAACGAAAAGCAGACATAAAACGGTTCCCTATCAGCCTTGGCAAATTAAATGTTGAAAATGGAGCCTATACGGATCAGGGAAAACTAATAATTAAACACAATAAAAAAGAATTTAACATGACATTGGAACAGTTAGCATTACAGGGAAAACACAATGTTTATAATTCGATGGCAGCCGGTGTGGCAGCAAAATTAATGGAGATCAGGAATGATACGATCAAACAGTGTTTATCGGATTTCCAAAACATCGCCCATCGGCTGGAATATGTCGGCAGTGTGCATGGAATCAGGTTCATCAACGATTCAAAAGCCACCAATGTAAATTCAACATGGTATGCGCTGGAAAGCGCTGAACATCCTACCGTATGGATTGTCGGAGGTATTGACAAGGGAAATGATTACGATTTCATCAAACCGCTTGTAAAACAAAAAGTGAAAGCTATTGTGTGCCTGGGGATGGACAATCAAAAAATCCATGAAGCATTTGGTGATGATATTGAATTGATTTTCGACACACAATCCGCTGCCGAAGCTGTGCAGGCTGCTTATCAAATGGCTTCCAAAGGTGATACCGTATTATTGTCTCCTGCATGTGCCAGTTTTGATCTGTTCGAAAATTATGAAGACAGGGGAAATCAATTTAAAAAAGCTGTAAACAATCTCTAAAAGATGCAGTCATTCTTAACTAAAATAAAAGGCGACAAAGTGATCTGGGCAGTGGTATTCCTGCTTACCCTGGTTTCGTTTTTGGCCGTGTACAGTTCAACAGGCACTCTGGCCTACAAATACCATGGCGGTAACACCGAATACTATATGCTGAAGCATGCCGTCATTTTATTATTTGGATTACTGCTCATGTACTTTGCACATCTTTTAAAATACACTTATTACTCACGCATATTTCAGATTGCCTTATACATAGCCGTGCCTTTATTACTGATCACATTAATTTTTGGGCTCAATTTAAACGAAGCAAAACGCGTACTCCCTCTCCCCTTTAATCTGACTTTTCAGACCTCCGACCTGGCAAAAGTCACATTGATTATTTATTTAGCACGTATGTTAACTAAAAAGCAGGAACAGATAAAAGATTTTAAATCTGCATTTGTCCCACTGATGCTTCCTGTGCTGATCGTCACCGGATTGATCTTCCCTGCTAATTTTTCTACTGCCGCATTACTTTTTGTGACCAGCCTAGTGCTTATTTTCATCGGCAGGGTAAAAGTGCGATATATCCTCGGCATGGTGGGTATTGGAGTTGTAGCACTGGCCATTGGTATTGCCGTGCTTTATGTATTGCCTGCTGAAAAACAGGGTCGGTTAGGCACCTGGAAAAACCGGATCACCAACTTTGTTGATGGCGGCGGAGAAGAAAATTACCAGGTTGAACAAGCCAAGATTGCCATCGCAACCGGCGGTCTTATTGGAAAAATGCCTGGTAACAGCACCCAAAGAAATTTCTTACCACACCCCTACTCTGATTTTATTTTTGCTATCATCGTTGAAGAATATGGAGCCATTGGCGGTGGATTCGTTGTACTACTTTACCTGATACTATTTTTCAGGGCTGTTAAAATTATGACAAGAATACCGGGCACATTCGGGGCGTTCTTGTCCATAGGTGTGGCATTCAGCCTAGTTTTCCAGGCCATGATCAATATGGGCGTGGCGGTAAACTTATTGCCCGTTACGGGGCAACCTTTGCCGCTGATCAGTATGGGAGGCACATCCATCTGGTTTACAAGCCTGGCCATAGGTATTATTTTAAGTGTAAGCAAAGAACTTGAGAAGAAGGAAAAATCGGAAAAAAATGAATTAAATAAAATAGAAACCGTTTATGCGTAAGTCGACAAACATATTGATAAGTGGCGGTGGTACCGGTGGACATATTTTCCCGGCCATTGCCATTGCAAATGGTTTACGGGCCCAAATGCCCCAAGCCAATATTTTGTTTGTTGGGGCTAAAGGCAGGATGGAAATGGAAAAAGTGCCCCAGGCCGGATATCCCATCGAAGGTTTATGGATCAGCGGATTGCAGCGAAAACTGGATCTAAAGAACTTAAGCTTTCCTTTTAAACTTCTGAGCAGCCTGGTCAAAGCCAACCAAATCATCAATGCGTTTAAACCTGATGTGGTTATTGGCACCGGTGGATACGCAAGTGGCCCATTGCTTTATGTGGCATCCAAAAAGAAAATCCCGACACTGATCCTTGAGCAAAACTCGTATCCGGGAATCACCAATAAATTACTTGGTAAAACGGTAAGCCGGGTTTGTGTCGCATATGAAGGAATGGAAAAGTTTTTTCCAAAAGACAAAATTCTCATTACCGGCAGCCCTATCAGGAAAGAAATCAACAAGCTGAAAGTAACAAAAGAAGAAGGTGTAGAATATTTCGATCTGAATAGGGAAAAAACAACCATCCTGGTGATTGGCGGGAGCCAGGGAGCCATGAAAATTAATGAAGTTATTGGCGAAAAACTGGACGATATTGTTAAGAATAACATCCAGATGATATGGCAAACCGGCAAAGCTTCATTTGAAATTGCAAGGGACTACTCTGAAAGTTCTGCCAAAAGAAACTACATCAAGGTTGTTGATTTTATATCCAGGATGGACCTCGCCTATGTGGTGGCAGATTTAATAGTTTCGCGGGCAGGAGCAATCGCCATTGCAGAAATTGTAGCGGTCAACAAACCTGCCATTTTCATACCGCTTCCATCAGCGGCTGAAGATCACCAGACCAAAAATGCGATGGCGCTTGTTAAAGGACATGCAGCCATTCTCGTAAAAGAAAATGAAGCCAAAGAAAAGCTGGTGCCTGCTATAAACGAAATGTTGGAAACTGAATCGAACCGTTTAGTGATAGTACAGAATTTAAAACGCTTTAAGCACCCTGATGCAACAGAAAATATAGTTAACGAAATTATTAAAATGATGAATTAATGGATTTTAACCAAATACATAAAATCTTTTTCCTCGGCATCGGAGGTATTGGTATGAGTGCCCTGGCCCGGTATTTCAAACACCAGGGAAAAGCGATATTTGGTTACGACCTCACTTCAACGCCACTTACGGAAGAGTTAATTGCTGAAGGTATGAGCATTCAATTTGACGAACAAATATCTTCCATTCCTTCAGATATTGACCTTGTGATATACACACCTGCTATTCCAAACGAAAACAAGCTATTCATACATTTTCAAAATGGCAAGGTTCCTTTATTTAAGCGCTCGAAAGTTCTTGGACTGCTATCCGAAGAAAAGTTCACTATTGCTATCGGCGGCACACACGGAAAAACCAGTATCAGTGCTATAACTGCTCATTTACTAAAATCGGCAGAACTGCCCATTACGGCAATTGTAGGAGGTATTTGCAAGAACTATAATTCGAACGTGATCCTTTCAGCAGAAAGCAAATATATGATCCTTGAAGCGGACGAGTTTGACAGATCGTTCCTGACACTAAAACCTGACGTGGCTGTGATTTCATCCATGGATGCAGACCACTTGGATGTTTATGAAAACAAAAACAAACTTATCGACAGTTTTAAGGATTTCGCCAGGTTAATCAAATCCGATGGTACATTGATTTGTTATTCCAAATTAAGAAATGAGTTTCCTATTGCTGACAATGTTTTGTTCTACGGAATTGATGAAAACGCTGATATAATTGCAAAAAATATAAGAATTGAAAATGGTTCATTTGTTTTTGATTTCAAAGCTTGTGAAATGACTATTCAAAATATAAATATCTCCGTTCCGGGATTACATTACATTGAAAATGCAACTGCAGCCATGGCAGTTGGTTATAAGTTGGGGCTCAATGAAAGCCAGTTAAAAAAAGGTATTGAAAGTTTTTCCGGGGTTGAAAGAAGATTCGAAATAAGATATGATTCCGGACCTGTATATATTGACGATTATGCCCATCATCCGGAAGAGATCAGGGTTACGATAGAAGCCGTTCGGATGCTGTATCCCGGGAAAAAGATTACAGGTGTTTTTCAGCCCCATTTGTATAGCCGCACCCGCGATTTCGCAGATGAGTTTGCTGCTTCGCTTTCCAAATTGGATGAAATTATATTACTTGAAATTTATCCTGCCAGGGAAAAAACCATGGCCGGTGTTTCATCTGCTATGATCCTTGACAAAATCGACAACCCAAATAAACAGATCCTTGACAAAATTGAATTACTTAGTTATGTTGAGGAATTTACAAATGGTGTTTTATTAACAATTGGCGCCGGAGACATTGGCTTAATGGCTCAAAAATTTGAAAAAATATTCAAAAAACGATGAAGCGATTCACACATACTATATTATTTGTTCTGTTTGGCGCCGTCATTTCCACATTGATGGGGTTTATCGTTTATGAACATGGCAGGCAACACATTCATGACATCAAAATAAAAATTTCAAGAACGGAGAATGGTGGTTTCCTCAATAATGAATTAATGCTGAACACCGTTAAAGAAATGGAAGGTATAGATTCTGTTCCGATTGCCCATTTCGATCTAACAGCCCTCGAAAATAAGCTTATCAGCAATCCTTTTATTGATCATGTGGATGCCTTCATCAATATCAAAAGGGATTTGATCGTCAACATTAAAGAAAGAGAAGCGATTCTGCGGATATATTTACCTGATAACAGCAGTTTTTATGTCGACCGCGATGGAAATCTATTTCCGCTCTGTAGCAGGTTTACACCCCTGCTCATTATAGCCAATGGCTATATCAACGCTCCCAAACCTGGGGAACATGCAACTATTTACGATACAATTTTTACCAAAACCGAAATACCAGAATTGTACTATTTAGCTAGTAAAATAGTTGCTAATCCGCTTTTAAAATCGCAGATAAGCCAGATATACGTGAACAGCGTCGGTGAATATGATCTTATTCCTGAATTGGGAAGTCATTCAATTAAACTCGGAAAAACAGATCATTTGGATGAAAAACTCCGAAACCTCGACTCCTTTTACAGGAAGAAACTTGTGAAGGAGGGTTGGGAAAAATATGAAATAATAAACCTTATGTATACAAACCAAATCGTTTGCACTAAAAAATAATGATATGGAATCAGAAATAATCGTCGGACTCGACATAGGGACAACCAAAATTGCCTGTATAGTGGGCAGAAGAAATGAATATGGAAAGATCGAGATATTGGGTTATGGAAAAACCGAATCTATTGGTGTTAAAAGAGGTGTTGTGGCCAATATCGAAAATACCGTTCAGTCTATCAGAACTGCAGTTATCCAAGCGGAACATAAATCGGGTGTTGATATCAAATATGTAAATGTGGGTATTGCAGGCCAGCATATTCGTAGTCATCAGCACCGTGGAAATATCATCCGTGAAGATCCCGACAAGGAAATCAATGCAGCTGAGATTGACCGTCTTACCCAAAACATGTACAAACTGAGTATGGCGCCCGGTGAAGAGATTATAGATGTAATTGCGCAAGAATACATTATTGACGGTGAAGTCGGCATCAGGCAACCGATTGGTATGCTGGGAAATACCCTTGAAGCCAATTTTCATATTATTATCGGTCAAACCGCTGCTGCAAAAAACATCCTCAAATGTATCAAGAAGGCCAACCTCGAAATGGTAGACCTCATCCTGGAGCCCATTGCTTCGGCTGAAGCTGTTTTAAGTGATGAGGAAAAAGAAGCAGGTGTGGCACTGGTTGATATAGGCGGAGGAACTACAGACATTGCCATCTTCCAGGATAATATTATTCGTCACACTGCAGTTATTCCGTTTGGTGGCGATGTGATTACCGAAGATGTAAAAGAAGGATGCACCATCATTAAAAAGCATGCTGAAGAGCTTAAAGTGAAATTCGGCTCGGCGCTTGCCAGCGAAAACAGGGATGATGAAGTCGTTGCCATTCCGGGCCTTCGGGGCCGCCCGCCCAAAGAGATCACATTAAAAAATCTGGCATCCATCATTCAGGCACGCATGGAAGAAATTATCGAACAGATGTATTTCGAAATCAAGAATTCAGGATTTGAAAAGAAACTGATCGCAGGAATTGTCTTGACCGGTGGCGGTGCACAATTAAAACATATTGATCAATTGGCTGAATTCTCTACCGGTATGGACACCCGAATTGGATATCCCAATGAACACCTTGCCAATGATGTTCCTGACGATATGGCCAGTCCTATGTATGCCACCGGTGTAGGCTTGGTCATAGAGGGTATCCATCGACTTGATTATGACAAACAGCGCGAAAATTTTGAATACGATGCCGATGGCAATAAAAAAACAAGAAAAAAGAAAAAGAAAACCCAAGGTGGCGAGCCGGGATCAAGGAGATTTTTAAACATGCTCGAAAACTGGTTCGACAGCGATGCCAGTGAGTAAGGTAGAATTAACTTCTGTTTGTTAAAAACTATATACGCATTGAATGATACAACTTTTAGAATACATTAATTTTAATTAAAACCAAAATACCAAAAATGATCACTTTCGAACCAAAACAACGACCAGCCTATATCAAAGTGTTAGGCGTAGGAGGAGGCGGCAGCAACGCTGTAAATCACATGTTTACACAGGGGATTAAAGGTGTTGATTTTGTTGTTTGTAATACTGACGTACAAGCACTCGAATCCAGCCCGGTACCCGTAAAGATTGAAATGGGTAACAAAGGTGGGCTTGGTGCCGGATCAAAACCTGAGGTAGGAAGAATGGCTGCAGAAGAATCGCTCGAAAAAATTAAAGAAGCATTAACAGAAGATACCCAAATGCTATTCATAACGGCAGGAATGGGAGGTGGAACCGGAACAGGAGCTGCCCCCATTATTGCCCAACAGGCTCGTGAATTGGGCATTTTAACCGTGGGTATCGTAACACTCCCCTTTTCCTGGGAAGGACGCAGACGAAAACAACAGGCGGAGGCCGGTATCAATTAAATTAAAAAGTATGTCGATACGCTGCTTGTGATCAGCAATGACAAACTCAGGGAACAATACGGAAACCAAACCGTGAGTGAAGCATTCGCCAAAGCCGATAATGTACTCACTTCGGCAGCCAAAGGTATTGCGGAACTGATCACCGTAACTGGCTATATCAATATTGATTTCCAGGATGTTAAAACTGTAATTGAGAACAGCGGAAAAGCCATCATGGGGTCCGCCACTGCCGAGGGCGAAGGACGCGCATTATTAGCCATCGAAGAAGCTATGAGTTCACCATTATTAGATGATAATGATATTAAAGGAGCTCAGAATATTCTCCTCTATATCATGACCGGAGCGGAAGACCTAACTATGGATGAAATCACTGAAATTACAGACTATGTGCAGCAGGAATGCGGCAGTGATAATGAAGCAGATGTGATTTGGGGTAATGGTAAAGATGAATCACTCGGTAATAAAATTGGTATCACGATTATTGCAACAGGTTTCAACTCAAAAAGGAAACCTGATGTCAAACCAACGAAAACTGTAGGTACCATCGGCACGGATCAAAAAGAGGAAATACCAAAAACTGACGTAAAAGAAGAGATGCCCACCATCGCGATAAAAAAAGACGAGGAAGCAGAAGAAGATGTAGTTGAGGTACCTGCCTTTGAATCCATGCTGCACAGAACCCATATTGAGGAGAATAAAAGCGATTCAGGTATTCGGCTAGTCAATAAAAAAGGGGATGAATCAATTCCTGAAAAGGAGAAAAAACCAGAAATTATAAGGAAAACAACTTCTTTTGAAAATAAAAGTGAAAACAAGGAATCTGTTCCCTCCGGCAGAAGTGATTCATTTTTCATGTTTACCAGGAAAAGCGACAACATGCCTCCGGGTGTAAGTCATACAATTTCTTCAAGCAGCATGAAAGAAGAAGAAACGACACATACAATTGAGGAAGAAAACGAGGCGATCAAAAAGAACATGGAGGAAAGGGCCAACAAACTAAAATCGCTCAGCCAAATCAAAAGTCCTGAAGAAGTTTCACAAATGGAAAATGTGCCCGCATATGTTCGTAAGAAAATTGATCTTCATTCACCATCCTATTCATCGGAATCCGTTGTATCGAGATACACACTAGGTGAAGATGGTGACAACAACCCGGTGATTAAAACTGACAACTCCTTTTTACACGACAATGTTGACTAATTAACCTGAGATTAAATTATTATGAGTTTAGAAATACTGATTAACAACGACATCAAGTCGGCTATGTTTGAAAAGAACAAGGAAAAGCTAAATGCCCTGCGTGCCATCAAAGCAGCCTTGTTAATCGAAAAAACCGGTAAAGACGTAAGCGCGGGCGAAATACCGGAAAGCGTTGAACTGAAAGTTCTGCAGAAACTTGTCAAACAAAGGGCTGAAGCTGCGGCGATCTATCGTGAAAAAGGACGGCCTGAACTGGCTGATGAAGAGGAATACCAGGCCAAAATTATACAGGCATATTTGCCTGAGCAAATTGATGAAAAAGAAGTTGAGGCAGTGATACGGCAGATTATTGACAAGGTTGGTGCAACCAACATGAAGGATATGGGAAGAGTGATGGGCATGGCAACAAAACAATTGGCCGGTAAGGCTGATAATCGTATTGTTTCCAAAATTGTTAGGGACCTTCTCAATAATTAGTAGGCAAAAAAAAGACCGGCTCACGCCGGTCTTTTTTTCTATACCATTTTCTTCGTTTATGATCCGAGAGCGATTCTTTTAAAATCTACTACGGTCAGATCTTTATCTTTTGCCTTTAAGTATTCAGAAACACTTTTCTTACTATCCTTAATAAATGACTGGTTCAATAATGTATTTTCTTTAAAGAACTTATTCAATTTTCCCATGGCAATTTTTTCAAGCATTTCCTCAGGCTTTCCTTCCTGACGAGCTATATCTTTGCCAATTTCAATTTCATGGGTGATCACATCAGCAGGCACATCATCTTTACTTAATGATACCGGCGCCATTGCTGCGATCTGCATGACCACGTCTTTTCCCTCTGCATCAAAATCACCAGCTTTGTTAAACCCTGCAATAGTTGCAATACGGTTACCTGGATGAATATAAGCATATGTACTAGCTGCCTCAACAACTTCATATTTGCCTAATTCAATTTTCTCACCAATAACACCTGTCTGGTTTGTTATGGTTTCGTCAACTGTGTGGCCATCCAATTTGGTCGTTTTAAGTTCTTCGATGTTCTTCACTTTATTTTTTATGGCTGCATCAAGAACTGATTCAGTATACGCGATAAAATCAGCGTTTTTGGCTACAAAATCAGTTTCGCAGTTGACCATAACAGCAGCTGCAAAAGTTTTGTCATCGCTCACTTTTGCCAAAACAACACCTTCATTCGCAGAACGGTCAGCGCGATTGGCAGCCACTTTTTGTCCTTTTTTTCTTAGTATATCGATCGCTTTTTCAACATCACCTTCGCTTTCCACCAATGCTTTTTTGCAATCCATCATTCCGGCGCCGGTGATCTTTCTTAATTCGTTTACCTGTTGGGCTGTAATATTCATTTTATATCAGCTTTTTAAAATTTTTAATCTATTTCTTTTTTGTAATTGGTTTCCTTGGGCGTTTGGATTTAGCAGGTTTTTCGTCGTCATCCATCGATTTCTTCGACTTAACTTCTTTCTTGCCTTTTTCAGCTTCTTTATCCGCTTCTTCTTCCGCCTGTGCCAATGTCTGTGATTTTGCTTTAATATCGGTAGCTAATTCTAAAGCTTCAGCTTCCTCTTCGTCCTTCTCCTTTGCCAATTTACGCTCTTTCAATCCTTCGGCAACTGCAAGCACAGCCGCGTTTACAATTATTGAAATTGATTTTGAAGCATCGTCATTTGCAGGAATGGCAAAGTCCACCAGGTTCGGGTCTGTATTTGTATCCGCCATAGCAAATATGGGGATGTTCAATTTGCGGGCTTCTGCCACAGCAATTTTCTCCTTATTGATATCTACTACGAACAATGCTGCCGGTAAGCGGCTCATGTCAGCGATACTTCCGAGGTTTTTTTCCAGTTTGGCACGTTCGCGGCTCACTTGCAATTTCTCACGTTTTGACAAGTTATTATACGAGCTCGTATTCGCCATCTTGTCAATATTTGACATTTTACGAACCGCTTTACGAATGGTGGCAAAATTGGTTAACATACCTCCCGGCCAACGCTCGGTAACATAAGGCATATTCACTTTCTTTACTGATTCAGCAACCAATTCTTTGGCCTGCTTTTTTGTAGCCACGAACAGAATTCTTCTTCCTGACTTTGCAATTTGTTTTAAAGCTTTTTGTGCTTCTTCCAGTTTAGCCTGGGTTTTGTAAAGGTCAATAATGTGGATTCCATTACGCTCCATAAAAATATAAGGTGCCATGTTTGGATTCCATTTGCGTTTGAGGTGACCAAAATGAACACCTGCATCAAGCAAATCGTCGAAACTTACTCTAGTCATTTTTTAAAATTTAATTTGTTTACATTCTCTTTAACAATTACCATATAGCTCAAAAATGAAGTTATGGCAATTTGGATACTAAACTCTTTCCGGTGTAAATGAAATATTTTAACGTTTACTGAACTGGAATTTTTTACGAGCTTTTGGTTGTCCCGGTTTTTTACGTTCTACCATACGTGGGTCACGTCTCAGAAGGCCGTTTTCTTTAAGTACAGGACGATATTCCGGATCAATTTTAATAAGTGCACGTGAAATAGCAAGGCGCAAGGCTTCTGCCTGGCCGGTAATTCCGCCACCTTTTAAGTTTACATTGATATCATATTTACCCATGTTGTCAGTAAGTAACAGGGGTTGCTCAACAACATAGTGCAATGTAGCAGTTGCGAAGAACTCTTTATAATCACGTTTGTTGATCTGAATATTGCCTTTACCTTCTTTTAAATAGATCCGCGCAATAGCAGTCTTTCTTCTACCGAGTGCATTTACAATTTCCATTATAAATTATCTGATTGTATTTAATTTAATTTCTTTTGGTTTTTGGGCTTTTTGATCGTGTTCTTCTCCTTCGTAAACATATAAGTTACGGAATAACTCGGCGCCCAGTTTGTTTTTTGGCAGCATGCCTTTTACAGCTTTTTCAACCATAGCTGTAGGCTTTCTGTCCATAAGTTCTTTAGCAGTTAATGATGATTGCCCACCTGGATAACCTGAGTGACGAATATATTGTTTCGCATCCCATTTTTTACCTGTTAACCGTATCTTTTCTGCGTTTATAATAACAACATTATCGCCACAATCAACATGTGGTGTAAAATTTGGTTTGTGTTTTCCACGCAACATTTTGGCTACTTCCGAAGCCAATCTTCCCAATACCTGGTTCTCAGCGTTTACCAAAACCCACTCTTTTGTAACTGTATTTTTATTAGCACTTACAGTTTTATAACTCAACGTATTCATCTATTTTATTGTTTCTTAAGGTGTTTAATCCAAAGCCCTAAAAATCGGGCTGCAAAAATAGAAACTATTTTCCGATTAACCAAATTTGTTGAATTTAAATATTACCAACTTGGTTTTTACTAATTTTGACGTTCCTAAAATTGATGGAGTATGGGACAGGTGAAAGTAAATGATATATCAAAATTTTATGGCGAGCAAAAAGCACTGAACAATGTTAATTTACAGGTTGACAAAGGTGAAGTGGTTGGACTATTAGGACCCAACGGCGCCGGAAAGTCAACCCTCATGAAAATTTTAACCTCTTTTCTGACACCCACTTCAGGCACTGCAAGTATCAATGGTTTTGATGTCCAGGAAGATGTGCTGAAAATAAAACAACTAATCGGTTATTTGCCCGAACATAATCCTTTATACCATGATATGTATGTGAAGGAATACCTCAGGTTTGTTTTGAAAATGTACAAGTTTGCAAAACCTGCCGGCCAAGTGATTGATGAGACCATTCTTTTGACAGGACTGGAAAAAGAACAACATAAAAAAATTGGTGCATTGTCAAAAGGATACCGCCAGCGGGTGGGTTTGGCTCAGGCATTGATCCATGATCCGGAAATTCTCATATTAGATGAACCCACATCAGGACTTGATCCAAACCAAATTGTTGATATTCGGAAGATTATCACCGATCTTGGAAAGGAAAAAACCGTCATCCTTTCAACACACATCATGCAGGAGGTGGAAGCCATATGCGACCGGGTGATCATCATCGACCAGGGCAAAATTGTAGCCGATGACTCCACCCGTAATTTATCCGGATTATCGCTCAACAATTTACAGTTTCGTGTCGAATTTAAAGAAGATGTTCCTGAAAAGCTGATACGCAACATGCAATATGTTTCAAAAATTGAAAAATTATCTGGAAACACATGGCTGATCGAAACCGAAGGCAAAAAAGACATCCGGGAAAATATTTTCAAATTTGCTGTAGCAAATAATTACAATGTACTTTCCCTGTCGCAAAGTGAACTTAAAATGGAAGATGTATTTCGCCGTCTGACTAAACAATAGCTGATATTTCCCATTTTCTTTTATTCATATTATATATTTATTTATTTTTGCGCATCCTGATTTCAGGAACAATATTGTGGACAGATTTGATTGATTGCAACCACCTAAAAAAATGCTAAAGCAATTTTAGCCTTCCGATCAATCTCTCTCTCCTTCACTTCATAAAAACGATTTATTATGTCATATTTATTTACATCCGAATCCGTATCAGAGGGACATCCTGATAAGGTTTCAGATCAAATCTCAGATGCTATTCTTGATGAAATGCTTAAACAAGACCCGGAATCAAAAGTAGCTTGTGAAACACTTGTTACTACGGGCTTGGCATTTCTTTCAGGCGAAGTAAAATCTAATGCATATGTGGATCTGGAGAAAACCGCCAGGGAAGTCATTAAAGATGTCGGTTATACAAAAGCAGCNCTATCAGCCATTCATGAGCAATCATCTGATATCAGGCAAGGTGTTGTGCGTGAATCAGACGAGAACCAGGGCGCGGGCGACCAGGGAATGATGTTTGGCTATGCTTGTAGAGAAACAGAAAATTTCATGCCACTGACCTCGGAACTGTCGCATGATATTCTTTATGAGATGGCCAGGGTAAGAAAAGAAGGCAAAGTGATGAAGTACCTGCGGCCTGATTCCAAATCGCAGGTAACTATTGAGTATGATAACCATGATCAACCATTAAAGGTTGACACCATCGTTATTTCTACTCAGCATGACGATTTTTCTTCAGAGAAAGAAATGCAGAATACCATTAAAGCTGACGTAGAACAGTATATCATTCCGAAAGTGAAAGAATCTTATCCGGAAAGTGTCAGGGAATTATTCAATCATGATTATAAACTACTGGTAAATCCAACCGGGAAGTTTGTTATCGGCGGCCCTCATGGTGATACCGGATTAACAGGACGTAAAATTATCGTTGATACGTATGGTGGTCACGGAGCACACGGCGGTGGCGCTTTTTCAGGAAAAGATTCATCAAAGGTGGATAGATCAGCGGCTTATGCAGCACGCCACCTGGCAAAAAACATGGTGGCAGCAGGTATTGCCGACCGTATTCTCGTGCAGGTTGCCTATGCTATTGGCGTAGCCAAACCTGTTGGCTTTTATATCAACACATATGGAACTGCCAAAGTTACTGACGAATCAGGAAAGACAATGGCAGATGGTGAAATTGCAAAAAAGATGTCGGAACTTTATGATATGACACCTTATCAAATTGTAAAACGATTCGGACTTAAAAATCCGATCTTCCAGAAAACCTCCAATTACGGACATTTTGGCCGTGAGCCATTCGAAGCGGAAGTAGAACTGCAATATAATGCTGATGGTAGCATTGAAAAAACGGATGTTAATGGTAATAAATCTTATATTAAAAAAGTAAGCTTTTTTGCCTGGGAAAAACTGGATGAGGTGGAGAAATTTAAATCGGCATTCAAACTTTAAGAAATACAAGGCAACAAAAAAACCGGCTAAGCAGCCGGTTTTTTTATGAAATAATATTTCCTTATTTCAAAATTAATTTTTTCGTTTTATATACCTCATTATTTAGGATGACAGAATAAAAATAAACTCCGCTGGTTAAATCAGAAACATCTATCCGAAGATTTGAAGATTTCTTATCCATTTCTAAATTCTTTACAACGGCTCCCAATAGATTCATGACTCTGAAATTTGCTTTTTCAACATCCGGAGTTAGTGTGTAGTCAATATTCACTTGAGATATTGCTGGATTCGGATATAATTCAGATAAATATCCCTCTTTATCCATGCGATCAATAATTCCCTCTGGGGAAGTTTTATACTTCACTACCACAGTAACTTTTTCATCTAAATCGCTTTTATTGAAGAAAGTATATTCAACCATTGATGTACCAATAACACCATTTGGCTCATAATGAGCTGAAAAATCCAATTCTAATGTCGACTGTCCAGATTCAAGTACAAGCGAATCCGGAGCAACCCATATCGAATCTCTATTGGGGGCGTAGCATGCTACGGACCAGCATAAGTAATGTACGGTCTCATCTAATAGATGAATCATTCTTCGTTGCACCTTTAACGTATCTGTATCATCAGAATTATTTGTCAAAATGGCATGAAAAACCATCTCAAAATCGGAAGGATCCCCAACAATCAGCAGTGTGTCTCCAATCGGTTCACCATCCCAGGATAATGAATAAGATTGCGCATTTAGAAATGATGCAGAAAAAATAAATGCAATCAATATAATCGTAAATTTTTTCATCATGTAATTTTATTGGTTCAACAAAAGTTTACAAATTCTATTCCAAAATTTTTGACAAAGATAATTGATTACTTTAATCACTTTAATTTAAATATTTAATTAATATCAAAAGTAATACATTCCATTTTCTGAATATTGATACTTTTGTCTGTTCAAACATATTCATTTTATTCAATATTTCTAAATACTTTAATTTATGAAACAGATTTTATCCTTTATAGCCATCATTGTATTTTCAATGTCATCTTTACTTGCGCAAACCATTGTTGGTACTGATCCTGAAAACAAAAATGTGGTTCTTGAAGAATTTACAGGAATTCATTGTGTATTCTGTCCTGATGGCCATGCCATTGCACAAGCTATTTATAATGCCCATCCCGATGATGTAGTGCTTATTAATATTCATACAGGTAGTTTTGCAGTTCCTTCGGGAAGTGAACCGGATTTCAGAACACAATGGGGCAATGCCATTGCCGGTCAAACAGATTTACAAGGCTATCCCGCTGGAACTGTGAACCGACATTTATTTCCTGGATGGTCCCAACCAGGTGGTTCAGGTACTGCCATGAGCAGGAATTACTGGACCTCTGCAGCGAATCAAATTTTAGCTGAATCCAGCTATTTAAATGTTGGTGTTGAAGCTACCATTGTAACATCAACTCGTCAATTAGTAGTTGACGTAGAGGTATACTATACAGGTGACAGTCCGCAAAGCTCTAATTTACTGAATGTAGCCATATTACAAAATAATATTTTAGGGCCACAAACAGGTGGAGGTGCCGGAAATAATTACAACCATATGCATATGCTGCGTCACCTACTTACAGGACAATGGGGTGTTGAAATTACAGAAACAACAGAGGGGTCCTTATATTCAGCCACCTTTACATATGAATTACCTGCCGATTATAATGATGTGGAAGTCGTACTTGAAGATATAGACGTGGCTGCATTTGTAACTGAAACACATCAGGAA
>PKSW01000317.1 GCA_002869465.1 Marinilabiliales bacterium | reverse complement strand
ATGCCGGACAGCTTATGATTGATTTTAGTTCTACTTTCATATTTATTTCCCTAATTTCAATATCCTTAAAGCCCCTCTTACCACGATTAAAAATACAATTGTCCCAATGATTAAATCGGGATATTTTGATTGGGTAACCAATACCAAAATACCAGCAAGGATAACGCCCGTATTGATAATAATATCGTTTGATGTAAAAATCATGCTGGCTTTCATGTGCGCTTCTTTGCTCTTTGACTTTTGCAATAAATAAAGGCAAACAGAATTGGCAATCAATGCCAATACCGAAACGATAATCATGGTTTGAAAATCCGGCACTTCTTCAAAACTGATAAACCGGCGTATTACCTCTATGAGGCCAATCAGTGCTAAAGCCAATTGAAAATAGCCGCTTAGCCGGGCTACTTTTTTCTTGCGGAGAACTGTTGAACTTACTGCCCAAAGGCTAAGTCCATAAACCAAAGCGTCTGCCAGCATATCCAGTGAATCGGCCACTAAACCCATTGATTTTGAAATAAAGCCCGTGGTGATTTCTATAATAAAAAAAGCAAAGTTTATTATCAGTACCGTCCACAGTAGTTTCGATTGTACCGATGTATTGTCTTTGATTTCATCTGCTTTGGCAACAATTGTTTCTTTGCGTTTGGCACCCAAATTGAGTTCTTTCAGATGTTTTTCAATTTCCCCATTTTCTTCAGAATGAAAAACTGTGAGCTTTCGGTTCTCAATATCGAATACCAAACTTTTAATGCTTGACAGCCCTTCCAGTTTCATCCTGATAAGTGTTTCCTCGGAAGGGCAATCCATTTTAGAAACACTGAATTCGGTTTTGAACATATTCATTAAAAATCAATTAGAACAAGAAGATGCTTGTTAGTGAACTCCTCATTTTTTGGAGATTTTAATTAAATGGAAAGGGCTTAATGTAAACCCCTTCCATATTTCCTCAAAATAGTTTATTTAATCGCTCCGATAAATGTTTCACTATAAGTTGAGCTACCTGATTTAACCTTAAATGAATAGTTGCAAGTGTGATTATTGGAGTTGAATCCACCATAATGTTGTTCACCTTGATTATGCTGGGTATTCATATGATTATTCCATGAATTCCACATATTGTTTGTGTCACCCCACCAATGGTCATGCTCGCCTTCCCAGCCACTATGCCAACCTTCAGGTTTGCTGTTGCTAAAATTATGGTTGTCCAGATTGTGGCCGTACTCATTATAAAAATTCTGCCCGGTAAAGCACATCATTATACTGTCTTGGTTTTCATACAACATCATATGCAAAGTAGTATCAAAACTACCAGCAATACAATGTATACTAATCATCGAATCGTTTAATGCTGCAACATTTAGGGTTGCAGTAACACTTATATTTGTTTGCGAATTTTTTAATTCTCCTGAGTAGTTACCGTTTACTAAATTAGATAAACCTGTGTTATCAGGATTTGTGTCAGTTTTTTTACAAGAAACTGCAAAAACTGTTGCCACGATAAGTGACACGAATAAAACATTTTTAATTACTTTCATGATAAATTTATTTAATTGTTTAAAAATTACTAATTGTATTATTTAACTAATGTTGGATATGTATTAATTTCTTTAATTCTCTTTTTTTCTACTTTTCATGAGCTATGTATCTCCATTTTCCAGCCCTGTTTTCACTCGGTACACCTTTTCGACATCGGAAACATAAATTAAACCATCGCCTGGATTTCCTGTTCGTCCTTGTTCCGAAATGATGGCAATGATTTTAGCTACATCTTCTTTACTGCATACAATTTCGATTTTAGCTACCTTACTGTCGGTTATTGAAAAGTGCGTTGAAACTGAGGGCTCAGAGTTTTCAAGGTTTCCAGTTCCTTCAGCCATCGAAACCGTTAAATTCGGGCAGCCTGCTTCGAGTAAGTGATGGAATATTTCATTTACTTTAAATGGTTTTACAAACGCTTTTATTTCTTTCATCGTTCTAGATTTAATGGTCATGTTCAGTTTCTTCCTTGTTCATATCAGCCAATAAATAGTAGGCTGCATTTAAAACTACCTGAGTATTTTCGGGTAATGCATCAATCAGTTTTATTTCTGTATAGCCATCATCTTTGAGCCCAGGAATGACCTCAACCATCTTGAAAGCCATCTTTTCTTCAATTGCATCATCATCGTCCTCATCTCCATGCTCATGCCCCTCGTGGTTTTCTTCTCCATCATGTTCATCGGCACTTTCATTAATTTCGTCATGTCCATGTTCTTCAAGAGCCTGTTTGTCCAAAATGAATATGTAAGATTTCGTTCCCTCAGTAACAATTGCATCGTTAGGAAGCGTGCGGGTATATTTTTCATCGGTGTGCAAATGGCCTGTAATATACATGCCTGGGATAAGGCCAGGTACCATTTCATTTATATTAGCATGAATATGAACTGCGCGCGAATTGGCCTCAAACTCTTTGCCTATGGCAAATACAGTAGCAGTTAGCTCTTCGCCTGGGAGATTTGAAACAGTGAAATGAACCTGTTGGCCTTCTTTTACCAGGTGCACATCATTTTCATAAACCATAAAATCGGCATGAATAGCACTGTTGTCTGAAACAGCAAAAAGCTTGTCCTTTGCATCAACATACGTCCCCACCTTTATATTCACTTCGTTAACAAAACCGTTGATAGGGGAATTAATAGTTATAGTATTGGATATTCTACCTTCCATAACATTTTCGGGTGAAAGGTTTAGCAATTGAAGGCGTGACTTCAGGCCTGCATATTTAGCTTTTGCCGTGTTGTATCCTGATTTGGCCTGTTGAAAATCCCTGCCTGCACCCACATTGTTTTCAAACAGTTCTTTCTGGCGTTCATATTCCTGTTCCAAAAACTCAAGGCTATTAGCTATTTCGGCAAATTCTTCTTGCAAAGCAATGTAATCAGGATGTTCGAGTACAACTAATGGTTGACCTTTGCTTACTTTATCGCCATGAAACACTTTTATCTCCTTTACATTCCCCCCAATAAAAGCTGTAACCTCGGCACTACTTGCCGGGGGGACTTCCAACTGCCCGTTTGACTTTACTACTGTAGTTAAATTCCGCATTTGGAAAGTTCCTAATTTTAAGTTCAGGGCATCCCGTTGGTTCTCATTTAATACAACGATACCTTCGGGTCCATGCTCTTCGTGTTCTTCGCCTTCGTTGGCTGCTTTATTTTTAGTATTGCACGACATCAAAGTCGCTGCAACAACAAAGGCCATTATTATTTTAAATTTCATCATTATTCAATTTTGTTAATTATTTTCCTGTTATATATTTTAGTTGGGCAGACAATTCAAAGTATTCAGCCTGCTGCAGTAAAAAATCTTGTTTTGTTCTTATCGCCGCTTCCGTATTCTGAATAAATTGAACATAGTCGATGCTGCCAAGACGATACGCCAGATTGGAAGCCTGAATTTGTTCGTCGGCTAAAGGCAATGCCTCTTTATTGTAATAGTCAATTACCTGTCGTAATGCAAGGTACCGGCTAATTTGCTGATTATACTCAGCGTTTATTTCCAGTTCTTTTTGTGCATATTGCCGGTTGGCAATTTGGTAATCAAGTTGTGAGGCTTTCGTTTTACCCGATTGTGAGAAGAAGACCAATGGTAAAGAGATCCCAGCTTCCCAACCATAATACCCGGAAATGCCGTTAACAGATTGCCATTTATATCCTAAATCAATCTTGGGAAGAAAATTAGCTTTTTCAGCTTTCCATGCTGATTCTGCAACTTCAATTCCGGAAGAGTAGTACCCCAACAATGGACTCTCGCTCAATGAATCATTTAATGAAACTATGTCGAAAGCATACTGCCCTAAATTCTGAATGTTGACATCTTTCACATCTGGATACTGCAAATATTGATTCAGAATTTGCAGACTTGCTAAATAATTACTTTCAGCTTTCTTTAAATTTACCTGTAACTCTTTGTACTTAGCCGATGCAGAAAGATATTCGATTTTAGAGCTTGCCTGTGTTTTGTACCTCAATTCAGCAGCTTTCTGAAAATCGGCATACAAGGTGTCGAGTTCTTTAAAAAGCTGCCATTGTTGTTTAGCATGTACAGCACTGTACCATGCCATACTAACATCACGGGTAACAGAATATTCGGTAAGGTTCTGCCCCGAAACAGCTTGTTGCATAAGGGAGTTTGCCAGGCTGTTTTTTGCATGAATACCAAAAACATCAATACCTGATTGTAAAATCCCTATTTTGTTCTGAATACCTGGAAGGCCGTTCCCTACTTCTTCTTTACTTGTATAAACTGATGTGGTACCAAGTTCATAAGCCGTGGCCTTAAGTGCCTTTTGCTTTTCCACTTCAAGACTGGCCGCTTTGATCGTAGGATAATTTTCTATCGCCCTTTCAATAGATTGAGGTAATGTTAAAAAAGAGTCCTGCGCATTGGCATTTCCTGAAAGCCCCAATCCTCCAATAAGTAAAAGGATAGAAAATACACCCATTGCCGGTTTAGGAAGATTTATTTTTTTGACACCAGATTCAACAAATTTATAGAGAATGGGCAACACAATAAGGGTAAGCAAAGTTGATGTGAGCATCCCACCAATGACCACGGTTGCCAGTGGACGTTGTACCTCGGCACCTGCCGATGCAGAAACAGCCATAGGCAAAAAGCCCAAAATGTCTGTCGATGCGGTCAGTAAAATTGGCCGGATACGACGGATTGAACCCTTTTTAATGATGTCGTTAATATGAAGTTTGCCTTCTGCTTTCAACTCATTAAACCCGCTAACCAATACCAACCCATTAAGTACCGCAACGCCGAACAGGACGATAAACCCAACCCCGGCAGAAATGCTAAAAGGCATATCCCGTAAATAGAGAGAAAATATACCACCAACTGCAGCAAAAGGTATGGCTACATAAATCATTAAAGTTTGTTTGAACGATTTCACGGCAAAAAATACCAGCATAAAAATTAATGCTAAAGCAAGCGGAACAACAAGCGACAAACGTTTTGATGCCCTCTCGAGATTTTCAAAAGCACCGCCGTACCTGATATAATAGCCGGTTGGCAGTTCCAGTTTTTCATCTAAAACAGATTGGATTTCTTCAACAAGCGATTTCACATCTCTGTCCGCAACATTAATCCCTACATAGGTTCTACGGTTGGTATTGTCGCGGCTAATTTGCATTGGCCCCGGCTGGTAACTTATTTCAGCCACTTCTTTTAAAGGAATTTGATTGCCATCGGGAAGATTAACAAACAAATTCCTGAGATCATCAATGCTTGTTCGGTGTTCCTCATCCAATCGCACAACAAGGTCAAACATCCTTTCGCCCTCGTATATACTTCCGGCAACGCCACCACTAAAGGCGGATTCGACAATTGTATTGAGTTCTTTAATCTTCAGGTTATAGCGCCCAAGCTTGTTACGGTCGTAATGAACGGTTATCTGTGGCAACCCTCTTGTGGCCTCAGATTTTACACCGGCTACACCATCAATACCGGAAACCAGCCCGGCAATTTCTGCGGCTTTATCAGCCAGTAATTCTAAATCATCGCCATAAAGTTTAACGGCAACATCTTCGCGAATACCCGTTAACAGTTCATTAAACCGCATTTCAACAGGTTGGCTGAATTCATAATTAATACCGGGCAATACGCTAACTTTTTCCTTGACTTTATCAATTAATTCCTCCTTTGATTCGGCCTTTGTCCATTGTTCCTGAGGCTTTAATATCACAAATATATCTGCGATGTCTATTGGCATTGGGTCCATTGGTAAATCGGCCACGCCAATCCTGCTCTGAACACTTTCTACTTCATCAGGAAAGTTTTCCAAGACAATTTGTTCCAGCCTGGTGGAAGTTTTTGTTACCTCACTCAATGAAGTTCCCGGCTTTAAAAATGCCTGGAAAGCAAAATCGCCTTCATCAAGTTTTGGGATAAATTCGGCTCCCATTCGTGTAAACAGAAAACCGCCGGAGAATAATAGTAAAAGAGCTATTGTTATTACAATCCAACTTCTTTTAAGCGACCACCCAATTACTGGTGTATAGATGTTTTCAAGCTTCCCAATTATTTTATCGCCCCAGGTTTTTTTATCAGTTTTTGGAGGTTGAAGAAATAAGGCTGCCATCATTGGTATGTATGTTAGGCACAATATTACCACACCCAAAACGGCAAAGCCAAAGGTCATAGCCATAGGGATGAACATTTTACCTTCGACCCCTTGTAATGCTAAAACAGGTATAAATACAATCAGAATAATCAACTGTCCAAAAAATGCCGAGTTCATCATTTTGCTTGCCGAATTATAGGCTATTTCATTTCGTTTTGTCTGGTCGAGCTTTGTTCCTATAAGGTTTTTACGGTGTAAGTAAAAAATCATACTCTCAACGATAATAACTGCACCATCAACCAATATTCCGAAATCGAGCGCCCCCAAACTCATCAGGTTTGCCCACACCCCAAACAGGTTCATCATAATAAAAGCAAACAGCATTGCCAAAGGGATAGTCGATGCCACGATTAATCCGCCTCTAAGATTTCCTAAGAATATTACAAGGATAAATATTACTATCAGCGCACCTAATGAAAGATTTTCTGCAACTGTGGAGGTGGTGCTTTTAATGAGTTTGCTACGGTCGAGAAAAGGTTTTATTACTACACCATCGGGCATTGATTTTTGGATTAAAGCAATCCGCTCTTTCACAGCCTTTATTACATCATTTGAGTTTTCACCTTTGAGCATCATCACTATTCCGCCAACAGCCTCGCCCTTTCCATCTTTGGTAAATGCACCATAACGCACAAAACTTCCGTATTTCACTTCTGCAACATCCCTGATAAAAATGGGTTGCCCATCAATGTTTGTAACCAGGGTGTTTTTAATATCATCAATAGACCTCATTAAACCTTCTCCACGGATAAAGTTGGCCTGAAAGTTTTTCTCGATATATGCACCACCAGTATTTTGATTGTTGTCTTCGAGGGCTTCAAATATATCAGAAATGGCCAACCCCATACTTCTCAGCTTATCAGGATTAACAGCTACTTCATACTGTTTCCCCCTGCCGCCAAAAGAATTTACCTCAACAACACCGGGCAGCATGGCCATTTGTCGCTTTACAATCCATTCCTGCATGGTGCGAAGTTCCATGTCATCATAAATGGTATCGTAACCGGGTTGCACTTCAAGTGTGTATTGATATATTTCGCCCAATCCGGTGCTAATTGGTGCCATAAATGGCTCACCAAATCCCTGTGGAATTTTTTCTTTTACCTCTGCCAGGGCTTCACTAACCAACTGCCGGGGAAGATAAGTTCCGGCACTTTCTTTGAAAACAATCGTAACAACAGAAAGCCCAAACCTCGACACACTGCGAATTTCAGTAACGTCAGGAAGGTTTGCTACAGCCAATTCTACTTGGTAGGTAACAAACTGTTCTATATCTTCTGTCCCTAAATTTGGTGCAGTTGTAATTACCAGAACCTGGTTGTTTGTTATGTCAGGCGTGGCGTCAAGTGGCACTTTGGTCATGGAATATATTCCACCAATAATCAGCCCTATTGTCAATAGCCCGATTAGTGCCTTATTCTTTATTGAAAAAGATATAATACTATTTATCATTGAATATATATTTTTAGCTCAATTTTTCTATTCATTAACTTTCTCATAAAATTGATTGAAGTTTTCAATATTTTTGAAATAGACTATTTCAGGTTTATTCTTTTCCTTGAGTCCAATAATTGCATCTGCTTTATTTATCAAATCTCCTGTAAAAGCATCTGAAACTATGGCTACTTCCTTATAATGTTTTACTAAATGGTTAAAACATTCTTTGCTACAGAAATAATATGTTTTGTCGTCGAAAACTATTTCAGCACTTTCGTGAAATTGAAGTTTATCCTCATTCATGCAACACTGATTTCCAGGCACCTCGTTGCGATACCATGCAATTTTCCGCCAGGCATATTTGGTGTCACACCAGTAGGTATAAAAAATCAAAATAGATATTAGACTTAGAAAAAGGATGCCGAAAACTATCCGTATGCTCCTGTTAAATTTTTTTTCGTCAAGCTTTTGCTTTTCAAGAAGCTGCCGCTTGCGTAATCTCTTTTTTTTCATTCTGGAAAGAATAAGTGATTAGTACAGCCGATAAACTACGCTATCGGTATTAAAAAAATCAAAAAGAAATTATACAGTAATGGGGGGTGCCCTCAACGAATGGTTGGTAAGGAATATTTGTTTATTCGGAACAAACTTTAGACAATGGGTATAATTTACCACATATAGTTCTGAAGCTAAATCAGTGCTTGTTTTAATATCAAAAAGGTCAACATTAAATTTAGGCGAAGGGCTGGATTGTATTGTTAAATCACTCCCGCTATTCGTTATAATAATGTTAAAAGCATGGCAATGAACATCTGGGTTTTCATTGTGTTTGTCCGGATTGGAAGTTTCGCATTCTAGATTTTCCGGATGTGCTTCTATACTATCGAAATGATGGTGATGCGGAATAACAGTATGGGCAAAAATAATTATACCCGCGATTAGGGTAAATAATTTGCGTGTATGTATTCCTTTTAAATTCAATCTAATAAAGAATTAGAACGATTATTAATAATTAATGATGACAAAATTAACAAAAAGTTGTTGCAACTGGGTTGCAAAGTTAGATCATACAGTTTGAACAGACTCCTTTTACAACCATGTTCACACTTTCAAGAGAAAAACTACTTGGTAGATTAATTTGAGGTATAGGAAAATCATTTAAACAAAACGTTTGATTGCATTTTGCACAAAGAAAATGAACATGTAGGTCTTCGGGCTGACATTCGCAGGTATCCTGGCAAAGTGCATATTTTACTGTTCCGCTGCCGTCGTCTATGCTATGAATAAGCTTGTGCTTTTCAAAGGTTTTAAGAGTTCTGTATAAAGTGGCTTTATCAGCTTTTTCAAATTTTCTTTCAAGCTCTGGTAAACTTATTGCAGTTTTTTGTTCTGTCAGAACCTGCAAAACCAATTGTCGCATTGCAGTTGGTTTAATGTCTTTTGAGTGGAGTTTATTGTCTATTTCAGTTCCCATTGTATTGCAAATTAACAACAACTTTTTGACTGCTGAACTGGAGGACAAAAAACACTGCCAGAAGAGCAGTAAACACAACAATCTCCCTGTTTTGGTTTTAAGACGGTTTTGCAGTTATCACATTCATAAAAAAAACTGACATGCATCGGCTGGCATTGTTTCTTCTTTTTGAAAACCACAATTTGGACAGGTAATGATACTTTAGTCATGATGTTCATGATTGTGATATTTTTTTTCAATATCCAATAATGCTTTGCCTGAATTTTTGAGTAAACCTACAGACCATTTAATTATTACCAATGAGCTAATAACTGCTGCTATGGTATCGATAAACGGGATGTCCCAAATCATCGCTGCCGTAAGCCCTAAAATAGCAGAAACACTGGTTAGCGTATCAGCCAACACATGTAGGTAAGCTGCCCTGATATTATGGTCAGATTCTTCATGGTTATGATGCAATAGAAAAGCACTGGCGATGTTCACAACCAGACCAATTATCGCTACTAAAATGGCTTCTTTATAGATTATGTCCATAGGATTATAAAATCGTTGAACTGCTTCCACTAAGATTACAACGGCAAAAATCAAAAGCATTAATCCACTACTATATCCCGAAAGAGATAGTATTTTATCTGAGTTCCCTTTAAACTTTTCATTTTTGGAAACTTTTCTTACAACGACGTAAGCAATCCAGCTCAAGCCAATCGCCAACACGTGGGACCCCATGTGAATCCCATCGGCCAGTAATGCCATTGATTTTGTGGTTAATCCGAAAACAATTTCCACAACCATTGTGATAGCCGTCAGCATGACTACCCAGAGGGTTTTGTTTTCGTACATTTGCATATTATCCGGCATATCCTGACAATTTTCTATTCCGATACAAAACTATCAATATCCGTAACAATAACACGATAACCCGGCTTTGGGTTCAATACTACACGGTTATCTTCACAATCATAAAAAAACCGGCAGGAATCTTCCGGCATGGTTTCTTCTTTTTGAAAACCGCATTTGGGGCAGGTCGGTATTGAATTTAGTTGGATCATATTCCGATAATTGTTTTCATAATTCTTGTTTTGGTATTTACAGGCATTTTTTAAAAGAAATCCGTAAAAAAGGGCCTGTCAGAAACTAACAGGCCCTTTTTGATCATATCAGATTAATGCTGATGGCCATCGTCATCTTTCATCATATCCTTGCGGTCATACTGGCAGCAGCCCGGTAGTTCGTCATATGTTTTATCTTCGGCTTTCACTTCTTTGGTGTCGTGCCCTACGGCAGCAATAGCCTTATGCACATCCAATATTTCAACTTCACCGGAATCGTATTTTACTACCAACATTTTCGTTTCTTTGTCCCAGTCGGCTGATTCAACGCCATCTACTGAATTGGCGGCTTTTTCGATACGTGCTTCACACATACCGCAGTTGCCATACACTTTGAACTTTTCGGTTTTCACATCCTGTGCCTGAAGGTTACCAATACCAATCAGCATCACTGCCATTGCTAAAATGGATTTCATCATTTTTCTCATTTTTCTCTGTTTTAAATTTATAATTATATCATTATTTATTTCTATTGCGCTTTAACACCCTCAAACTGATAAGATACAGCAGCCTGCCCCCCGGGAACGAGCCGGTAAGAAAAGGTATGATGGTTTCTGTCAAATCCACCGAAATGCGCATCGCCGGGTTCATGTTGTTCATCCATGTGATGATCCCAGTCCATGTGGTCGTTGTCTCCCATCATGTGGTGATCTTCATCGAGGTGATGACCATATTCATCATTAAAACGATCGCCTGTAAAGCAAACCATCATGCTGTCGGCATGTTCGTATAAGTTCAGCCTGAAAGCCGTGTCGAGGTGTTCACTCATCATGTTGAGGTGTATCGTACTTTCGTCAACCTTTGAGATTTCTATGATTGCATCTTTGCTTTCGGAAGGGTTGTCGGAAGGCGTGATGCTTCCTTCGTAAGTGCCGGTTATCTCAGATGTTAAGTCAACCGGGTTGTCGTTATTTTCTTTTTTGCACGCGGCAAAAAGTAGGGGTATCGTCAACAATACCGTAAATAAAATTAATTTTTGATTTTTCATTGTTTAAATTTGTTTGACTATTTATGATTTAAATAAGTTTATTGATTTCGTAACCTGAGTGCATTAGATATAACCGATACAGAACTAAAGCTCATGGCTGCAGCAGCAATGATAGGGCTTAAGAGGATTCCAAAAAACGGGAATAAAACACCTGCTGCTACAGGAACACCAAGTGCATTGTAAATAAATGCGAAGAACAAGTTTTGCTTGATATTTCTCATTACTTTTTGGCTAAGTTCACGGGCACGGACAATACCATTCAGGTCGCCTTTTACAAGCGTGATTTCTGCACTTTGCATGGCAATGTCTGTACCTGTCCCCATAGCAATACCCACATTTGCCTGTTCAAGAGCCGGGGCATCGTTGATACCATCTCCGGCCATTGCCACAACATGACCTTGTTCCTGTAGTTCTTTTATGTTATTGTATTTATCGTCAGGGAGGCAATCGGCCTGGTAACCGTCCAATCCAAGCTCATCAGCGACGGCTTTAGCTGTGAATTTATTGTCGCCAGTAAGCATGTGTACTTTAACATCCATCTTTTGTAACTCATGAATGGCTTGCGCGGAGCTTTCTTTAATTTTATCAGATACACTGACAACTCCCTCCACCTTATTGTCTAAAACCAGGTACATCACCGTTTGTGCTTCATTCTGCCATTCTTCAACCTGTTTTTTATTGCTTTCATCCAGCTTTACTTTAAAATCTTCCAACAATTTCTGGTTTCCCAGGCCTATTCGTTTTCCTTTATAAATAGCCTGAACGCCTTTTCCGGTAACCGATTCAAATTTGTCAAGTTTTATCAAATCAATGTTTTTTCCTTTTGCCCCATTCACAATGGCATCGGCAAGCGGGTGTTCGCTATTGGCGTCTATTGAAGCTGCAAGTTTTAAGATTTCATTATCAGCGAAGGAACCAAAAGTTTTGAAGTTTTTAAGGCTGGGCTTTCCTTCAGTGAGGGTGCCTGTTTTGTCAACAATAAGGATATTCACCTTATTCATTTCTTCAATAGCACGGGCATCTTTCACCAGTACGCCCGATTGGGCACCGCGGCCGGTTCCCACCATGATAGACATGGGTGTTGCCAGTCCCAGGGCACAGGGGCAGGCAATAATCAATACCGCAACCGCATTTACGAAAGCATACACATAAGCCGGTTCGGGTCCCCAGATGGCCCAGACAATAAAAGTGACGACAGCAATAGCAATAACAATCTGAACGAAATATTTGGCTACCGTATCAGCTAGTTTTTGGATGGGTGCACGTGAACGACTTGCCTTATTCACCATTTCGATGATTTGGGCGAGCAAAGTATCGCTGCCTACTTTCTCCGCTTTCATTTCAAAAACGGTTTTTCCGTTGATGGTTCCACCGGTAACTTTGTCTCCTTTTCCTTTTTCAGCCGGAATGGGTTCTCCTGTAATCATGCTTTCATCAATTACTGCAGTGCCATCACTGATTACACCGTCAACCGGGATTTTTTCGCCGGGTTTCACTTTTAAGATGTCACCCGCAACCACATCTTCGAGTGGGATTTCTTTTTCTTCGCCATTTCTGACGACCCTTGCGACGGGAGGCACCAACCCCAGCAATGCTTTGATGGCAGAATTGGTTTTGCTGTGTGCCCTGAGTTCAAGCACCTGACCAAGCAAAACCAGTGTCAAAATTACTGCTACGGCTTCAAAATAAATATGAACATTGCCACCGGCATCCTGAAACTGGGGTGGAAATAATCCTGGAAATAAAAGTGCAACGACACTAAAAAGGTAGGCAGCACCAACACCTATCGAAATGAGCGTCCACATATTAGGCATCCACCTGATGATTGAGCTCCATCCCCTTCTGAAAAAATCCCAGCTTGAATAAAATAAAACGGGCGTAGCCAAAACAAACTCTATCCAATTTAAAACTTTTTTTGGGGCTAAAGATTCGAGATTAACAAAAGGAATGTATTCCGACATGGCAATAAAAAGGACAGGAACGGAAAGAATAATTGCAACCCAGAATTTTTTTGCCATCTTTTTATAGGCTTTTTCTTCTTCACTTGTTTCTTTACCTTTTTCAGGAACCAAAGTCATTCCGCATTTTGGACAGTCGCCCGGATGGTCTTGCCTGATTTCGGGGTGCATCGGGCAGGTGTAAATAACTTCTGCCGAAGATTTTGCACTTTCTTCTTTTTTAAGATGCATACCGCAAACAGGGCAATCACCTGGCTTGTCATAGGTTTTCTCTCCTTCGCAATGCATGGGGCAGTAATACTTTCCATGAGTTGCATCCTTGGGAGAATGAGTTTGGTGATGATTGTGCTCGTGGTGTTTATGATTATTTTCCATTTTTTTTATTTTAATTCTCCAATGCAATACTATTTCGCGATAAAAACCATTTTTCCTCGGCATATATTAATATCATCATCACAAAAGAAACGATAACAACAAGTATATCGGAAGAAACTTTGCCTCATAAAAATGTATCAGTTTTCATGAGATGTATTTTTTAAAGTTTTCAGATAATCAATAAGCTTATTCTTATCTTCAGGTGGCAATCGGGCTTCACGATGAATGAAAGTGTATGAAGTCATTGGCATTTCACCTTTTTCAATTTGGCTTATCATTGATTTCAATTTACTTCTTTGTTTTCTGACCGAATAATCCCCAAATTCGCTTAAATTTAGTTCAGCTTTCGCTTTATAAATATGGTTTTCCAATAACAACCCAATCGGTTGAACATAACTATACCATGGATAGTTGGTATTGTTACTATGGCAGTTATAACAAGAATTTAACAGGATTTGCTGTACATTTTCAGGCACCTCGTAGACATTTACAAACTCTGTTGACAGCATTTCTGAGCTTTGGTTAGATCTGGCAGGTATAAATTGAATACCAACGAGAATAATCAAAAGAACATATCCTATTCGTTTAAAAAGTTTCACTTAATAGTAAATTCCTGTTGGACACTACCACATTTCATCATTTTACTTCCATAAAACGGGTTTTTTACTTCTATAGATGAGCTGAGCCACATACCACCATCACCGTTGTTATACATCGGGCAATACATTTGATACAAAGTACGGTCTGAACCCGCAATGACAATCAAGTCTCTAATGTCATTGCTCAAGGTTTCAAAGTGCTCTCTTTGGTGATCTAAATTTCCACTATTTTCAGAGATATGTTCAGCATGCTCGCTGGCATCTTCAATTATTTCACTCAATTCTTTTTGTTCTGAATTTGATTTGGCTGAAAGGTTGAATTTCGCAAAAGCATCAAACAAATTTTTCGATTCGCTCGCTGCTTTCTGGCTGTTGTCTTCAACCAATGCCTTTTTTAATTTCAAGTAACGATCAATAACAGCAGAAGCTGATTTAGAATGCTTAACTGTAATTGAAGCTGATGCAGATGAGTTGTCTTTCATGTCCATCTTCCCCTGATCTTTTTCAGAATGGTTCATTGATGAATAGTCGTTTTGGGCAAAGGCTCCCCAGCTTATTATAGCCAGGCTAAGCATGATTATTATTTTTTTCATTGTATTTACATTTTAAAAATTTGTGTTTAGGCTAGCCATGCAACGGGATATTTCGCCACACAGCAGTTTATTTTTAGTGTTGATGACTATGTTCTTTATCCTCATTGACCTTTTCTGAATCCATCATTTTCATTTTGCCATCTTTTTCCATCATTCCATTTTTTTGCATNTTTTTTGCATGCACTTTTTCATCATTTCAGGATGTTGTGCCATCATGCCCACCATTTGGCTTTGCATGGCTGTGTCGTTTTCGCACATCTCCATCATTTCACTCATCATGGCTTGCATCATCTCCGGATTATCTTTCATCATGCTCATCTGCTGATTGCTTTCTAATTCCAGGGTGCCATTTTTTGCTTTCATTCCACTTATCTGATGGTCTTCATTTTCCATCATCGTTGTGGCTTGATCGGATTCTTTCATCGCTTTCATGAACTCATTCATTAATTCATTATTATTAAGAATAGTAATGAAGATTTCATTCCTGGTTTCAGGCTTATTTAAAAGATTGTTGATGTCGTTACTTTGTCCCAGGCTGTTAAAAGTCAGCAGGGTTATCATCGAAAATATTAATGTTAGTGTTTTCATTTTTAAAATTTTATTGTTTTAGTTTATGTTTATTTGTTCATTCCAAAATGAACTTATTTATTTTGTTTAGAAGAGTTTACTGAAGGCTTTTCTTTTTTTCATCAAATTCTTCTTTGTTAATTTCGCCCCTGGCATATCTTTCTTTGAGAATATCGAGGGCAGATTTATCCCGCTGAGCCGATTTGTTGTTCTGATTGAAGGTTTTAACAATTATCCAGATAATGGCAACTAAAATGATAAGTCCGATTATCCAGCCAAAGCCCATTCCCCAACCCATTCCATTTAATCCATGCATGATTTGTAATTTTTGTATTAGTTAAATTATAAGCTATGGTTTACCCTAAATTTAAAGAGAAGAAATAACCCGTTCTAGTTTTGTCTTTATCTCACCGGCGATAACTGCTAAATCAGGATTGTTAACTGCCGACATGGATGCAACCGGGTCAACTGCAGCAATCTCAATCATTCCGTTTTCAGTTTTCTGGACAATTACATTACATGGCAGCATGGCACCGATGTTTTTTTCAGCCAATAGCGCTTTGTGTGCGAAAGGCGGGTTACAGGCCCCCAGAATTTTATATGGCCTGAAGTTAACATCGAGTTTTTTCTTTAAGGTTTCTTTTACATCAATTTCAGTAAGAATTCCAAAGCCTTCCAGTTTCAGGGCTTCTGTTACCTTTTCGATGGCTTTGTCGAAACTAATGTTTTGTATTTTTTTTGAATTATAGTAGTTCATGATTTTAAATGTTAGTTTGATTAGAATAAATAAAGCTGATTCACTGAACTTAGCAACAACCATGGTGATGGTTGCCGTTTGATTTTTTATCGCCCACAGGCACTAACTGCATATTGCAACCCGGGCAATTACCGGATGAATCGTAAACTTTATCCCCCTCGCATTTCATGGGGCACTGATACCCTATTAAAGGAGAGTGTTCTTCCTTTTGATGTCCATGCTCATGTCCGTGTCCGGCTGAGACCTTAGTGATTACTTCGGATTTGCTTCCTGCGCTTCCGAATATGTTTCTAAAATATTTCATTGTACCGAATTTTATTGTTTTACAAAGATACAGTGAGCAAGTGGTGTAGATGTTACAATATTTTTCATTTGTTTTACATAATTTCCAGATATTCAAATAGAAACGATTAGTTTTTATTACTAAAAACATAAATTTCCAAATCCTTAAATTGCGCTATATTTTGAAACTGTATTGAGAAATGTAACAAAAAGTAGTTCCAGATTTGAAAGCAATGTTGATGATTGTTTTTAACCACAATTCTGATATAATTTTCTATAATGAATATAAAATGAAAAGATAAATTGCAAGAATGCCTTTTCTGTCCTCATTTTAAAACCTTCTTTTTAACTTACATGATTTAATATTTTAAATATTCATTAGAAATAGCTTTTATTTTTTAGCGGCTATGTTATAAATGCTCGCTATACAGACTCCTACTAACCAGCTGAGAATAAATATTTCAATAATACCTATGCATGCTTCCCATACTGGCACATTCATCCGAATTATTGAAGAAGTGTCCAACCCGTGCAACAGGTTGTTAAAAAAGAATATACTGCCTTCACGGCCTACAGTAGCCATGAGAATAATGCAGCCAAAGTAAAGGATCGCTCCGGTTATTCCAAAAGCCATACCGAATCGTTTAATGTTGATTGTGTTCATGATTTTCTTTTTTTAAAGTTTTATTATTAAAGTTTTGGTGCTCATGATTTTGAGCATGCTTATGGTCTCCATGTCCGTGCATAGGCATGAAAAGATGGATAGCAAACATGGCTGCAATAAAAATGAATATTGAAAAACTGTTATTTATTCCAAGTGCCGGGGCAAAAAAAATCAATAGCAGCGGTAATATGCAGCCAATAATCATCCATACTGAGTGTTTATTGTTTTTCATTATTTTATTTCTTCTCGTAAATATTTTCTAATAATAACCCGGTCCCCCTTGTCATAGGTAAAATAGCTCCACAGCCAGTTGAGTCCGACCAACATTTTATTTCGGACACCAACGATACTCATCAGGTGAACAAAAGACCAGAGGAACCATGCAGTAAAACCCCAAACAGAAATGTGTTTGAAATAAGCAACCGCTTTCCTTTTCCCGATTGTGGCCATACTACCCTTGTCTGTATAGTTGAATTTTCTCAAAGGCTTTTTCTTAATTACACGAAGTAAATTAGACGCAAGATTTCGACCCTGTTGAATGGCTACCTGAGCAACCATAGGATGACCGTCTGGATATTCCGCGGTTTTCATAAGAGCTATATCGCCGATGGCAAAAACGCGATCCATTCCTTCAACCTTATTGAATTCATCAACACGGATCCGTTGTTGTGGAGAAATGCTTTTTGTGTCAAATCCTAGTAAGAGCTCACCTTTTACGCCAGCAGTCCAAATTAAAGCTGACACCCGAATTGGGTCGCCTCTGTCAAACTCAACCAGGTTGTCATTATATTTTTTCACCAGGGTATTCAGCCTTACATCTACACCCAGTTTTGTTAAGTAAGTGAATGTCTTGTCTGAAAGTTTTTGAGGCATTCCTTGTAAAAGTCGGCCTGTTCCTTCACACAATATGATTTTTACAGGTGTTTTCCTCAACTCGGGATAATCAAGTGGAAGGATATATTTTTTAAACTCAGCCAATGCGCCAGCCATTTCAACTCCCGCCGGTCCACCGCCAACTATCATCACACTGCTTAATGCAACCTTGTCGCGACCTGCACACCTGAGCACGGCTTCTTCCAGATTTTGAAGCAGGTAACTCCGTATATCTAATGCATCGGTTATTGATTTTAAGCCAATCCCAAACCGTTCAATATTTTCGTTCCCAAAAAAATTGGTGCTGCTTCCAGTGGCTAAAACCAAATAGTCGTAAGAAATTTCACCAATCGATGTGCTAATCGTATTATTCTCGGCATCTACTTTTGTTACCTCTGCCATCCGGTAAACCAGATTTTTATATTTTCTGAACATTTTTCTGAACGGAAAAACAATATTATCGGGTTCAACCCCACTGGTTGCTACCTGATATAAAAGTGGTATAAATTGGTGATAATTGTTTTTGTCAAATAGGACTACCTGGACAGGTTGGTCTTTCATTCTCTTTATCAGATTCAATCCTGCAAAACCGCCACCTATTACAACCACCCTTGGAAGGATGGTGTCGGGTATACAAATGTGATTAAAATCTTTAAAGCAATTAATATGATTACAAGTTTTCAATTCTGTCTATTTAGTAAAGTCAGTTTGTCCAATGATATTAGCTGGTTTATTATAGAAATATCAATTCGTTAAATTCAACGAAATGCTGATGGCTGGATGCAACGGGAGTATAATACGGTGAATGAATTGCACCCACACCAACAGCTAAATCGTATATTAAAATATTCTTCAAATCATTGGTCTATGCACCAATAGTTGAAGTTGAAGAAAAAGATGATTCTGCAATTAATGGAAATCCAATATCAATTAAGACCATCTTGAAAGATTCTAGATTAAATAGATCTGGATTATATTCAATAAACAATTCTTTTTCTTCAAGACACATACTCTTAATACTTTGCCATTTTAGTATAGGTTTAAGAGTATTTCGGAGAAGCGCTTGTTCCTCTTTGTTTAAAACTTTAGTTGTAGATATAATTTCGAGCTTAAATAAATTCTTCATGTGAATAGCTTTTTAGATTTAAATTATTTGTTCTTTTCGTTTAGATTATGCAACTTTTTATAATATTTTGATTTTGTTATCTTACCTTTTGAGTATCGCCTTTTTAAAATGTCGATTGATGATTTATTTTCTTCTCTATTTAGATTTTTTTCTTTAATAGAAGAAAAGATAAGCCAGTATATATATGTAATTATACTCATGCAAATAAACCAACCTAGCCATATTCCCCATCCATGCATATTTACATATTCTATCATTTTTTTATATTATTACGTTTGAAGCTAGTTGTAATTCTAATTTATAATGCCTCGATACCTTGCGATTCGTTTTTTACTTTGTAAACATTATCAACGGGAGAAACTATTATCATACCGTCGCCTCTGTATCCCGTTCTTGCATTGTCTCTAATAACCGAAATAATTTCATTAACCTTTGAATCTGGAATCAGAACTTCCAGCTTGATTACTCTGTAAGCATCTGTATAAGGATATTTTGTGCTAATATGGTCTTTCTCATGGTCTGAATAATGCCCAGTGCCTTCGCACTCGGCCATTGTCATACAGCAAAATCCATTGGATTTTAATGCTCGGAATACTTCTTCCATTTTTCTTTGTCTGATAAATGCTTTTATAAGTTTCATGATTTATTGATTTTGCAATTAAGCGTTTAGTTAACGGTTTGTAAAAACATAACAACTTTATCTATCTGTTCTTTCGTCATGTTTGCCCTTTCTTTCATGTGCAAGCCGATGGTTTCCCACTCAACATCACTGTAAGCGGCAGGTGATGGTATGTTATGGCACCTTATACAGTTTTGGCCCCATAATTCAGCACCTGATTTTTGTGCAGCTATTTCCCGCTGTGAAGTGCAGCTACTGCTATAAATAGCTAATGCTGTAACTGATAATGACAGAGCGCTTATTAATATTAATTTCTTCATTTTTATCGTGTTATAATGTTAAAACAATTTCAAAACAACCTTATTCCTTAGTATATCATGGTAAACAAACCTTAGAACCCAATTGCCCAGTGCACAAAAAGTGTATTGGATTTTTGCTTTCCCGCTCCTTCCTCAGCATCATGTCCACCTTCACTATTTACAATACCATAGTTGATCTTTACAACCTGTCTCCATGTTATCCAGTAATTCAAGCCAAATGACAGCTCATTAATGTTCGATTCCCAATCAGACCCTTCAGGTGTATTGAGTTCAGAATACCTACCGACAATTTCAAGATTCTTTAAAAACATATTCCCTGCCATTGAGGGCCTATAACTCAGTTGAGCATAATATGCCCGGCTTAAATTGTTAAAAGTGTAAAAATCGGTCGAGTCACGGTGTTCTTCGTCTTCGGGATAATAAGCCTCCGAAACACCGGTTTGGTTATACTGGGCTTTAATATCAATCACGCCCTGAATAGGACTTATCTGTTTAACATAAGAAAAATCCACTGCCCATAATGAAGCCCTGACATCTTCATAAATAGAACCTTTATCCCCTACTTTTCCAGTAAAGTATGACAATCCAAATTCCATTGAAGAATTATTCAGTGGCAGGTATCCTACCCGTCCACCAATAAACTTATTGATATTGTTGTCAATGTAATTTTCAAAATTTAGCATACCGGCTTCTTCGGGTTCCTCAGAGCCATCTTTCAACTTTGGCCCATTGGTACTGTAAATTGAGTAGTTAATTGTAGAACCACCAATTGGAGCCGAGCCCCTTAGCTCAAGGCCAATTCCTGAAGCCGGTGCAATCCCGTCGTGCCCGAATCCCAACGGCTTTGAAGAAAGCCTGTTAATCCAGGCTGGATGCAACCGTTCCATAAAGGTGCCAAAAGGAAGCAGGAATTTACCGGCCCTAATCATCAGGTATTTATTTATCACAAACATCAGGTTTGCATATTCCAGGTTTATTTCAAGCTTGTTTTCTTCAAGAACAAACTCAAGTTCAGATTCAAACATGAAACGATTGCCTTGTTTGAACAAAAAAATCGGCGCAAATGCAGCACCAACATAACTAGCATCGGTCCCGTCAGGAGTTTTAAAGTAATCTAATCCTGCATGTCCGTAACCCCTCACCATGAACTGTGTTCTGCTTGATTTTGAATCCTGAGCATGAATTATATTCCCCAGAATGAACAAGGCTATTAAAAGAATAAATGATTTTTTCATATTTTCAGTTTTTTGAAGTCTCTATTTTGAAAATGTACGAATGTAGTTTACCAACTGCCAGCGTTGTTCTTCGGTAAGCAAATCCTTGTAGGAAGCCATGGGCGCCCTGCCATTGGCTATTTTCCAGTAGAGAGCCCCATCCGTTTCCTTTTGAACCTTTTCGGACTTAAAACTTGCTGGTTTTGGATTAAGTGCCAGACTGGCAACACCCTCCCCTTTACCGGTATCTCCATGACAAACTGCACATTGCAACATATAGAGTTGCTTTCCGGCCTTAGTATCTTCGATATTTCCTTTAAGAGGATTT
>PKSW01000316.1 GCA_002869465.1 Marinilabiliales bacterium | reverse complement strand
TAATCGTCAGGAGTAACCACTTCAAGTTTCATTATTGGTTCCAATAACACGGATTTCGCTTTTTTAGCTGCATTTTTGAAACCAATTTTGGCAGCCATTTCAAACGCAAGCTGGTCTGAGTCAACAGCGTGAAAAGATCCATCGAATAACCTGACTTTCATACTATCAACAGGATAACCTGCCAACACACCATTTTGCATGGCCAATTGAAAGCCTTTTTTAACGGATGGAATAAATTCACGTGGAATATTTCCACCTTTTACCTCGTCAATAAACTGCAATCCTTCTTCTCCTTCATCAATTGGGCCCAACTCAAACTGGATATCGGCAAATTTACCTCTACCACCTGTTTGTTTCTTATATACTTCACGAGTTACAACTGAACCAACAATTCTTTCTTTGTAAGAAACTTGGGGTTGTCCAACGCTACACTCAACATTAAATTCGCGTTTCATGCGGTCGATCAGAATATCCAAGTGCAATTCTCCCATTCCTGAGATAATCGTTTGTCCTGAATCATCATCTGTGCGCACTTTGAAAGTAGGATCTTCTTCTGCCAGTTTGGCCAATGCTGCCGACATTTTATCAAGATCTTTTTGTGTCTTCGGTTCAATGGCGATACTAATCACCGGATCAGGGAAAGTCATTGATTCCAATAGTATCTGGTGTTTTTCATCAGTCAGGGTATCGCCTGTTCTGATGGTTTTAAAACCAACTGCGGCACCAATATCTCCTGCTTCAATTTTTTCAAGAGGTTCCTGCTTATTGGCATGCATCTGCATGATCCTGCTGATTCTTTCTTTTTTTCCCGTGGATACATTATATACATAGGAACCAGCCTCCAGCGTGCCTGAATATACTCTGAAGAATGCCAGACGGCCTACGAATGGATCGGTTGCAATTTTAAATGCCAACGCACTGAAGTGATCATTTGGATCTGGGCTTCTCAATTCTTCTTTTCCGGTTTTAGGGTTTAATGCCATAACCGGGGGTACATCCATAGGGCTGGGAAGAAATTCGATGATGGCATTCAACAACATTTGAATTCCTTTATTTTTGAAGGCAGAACCACACATTACGGGAGTGATTTTTTGTGCAAGTGTTGCAGTTCTGATCACGTAAATCATTTCTTCTTCGGTAATCGAATGTGGGTCGTTCATGAATTTCTCAAGCAACTCATCGCTTTCTTCCGCTACACCTTCAATTAATTTCATCCTGTAAATTTGAGCCACTTCATCCAAGTCTTCGGGAATCGGAATCTCACGGATGGTTACTCCTTTATCAGTATCATCCCAAACAAAAGCTTTATCTTTTACAAGATCAACAACTCCCTGGAATGTTTCTTCAGCACCAATTGGTATTTGAATAGGAACAGGATTCGCTCCTAATCTTTCTTTGATCTGGTCAATTACACCAAAAAAGTCGGCGCCGGCCCTGTCCATTTTGTTGACAAAGCTGATTCTGGGTACTTTATATTTGTCGGCTTGCCTCCAAACAGTTTCTGATTGTGGCTCGACACCCCCAACAGCACAAAATAGCGCTACGGCTCCATCAAGAACACGCAATGAGCGTTCAACTTCAACAGTGAAGTCAACGTGACCCGGTGTGTCGATGATATTGATCTTGTGTTTCTTATTGAATAAGTCCCAGTAAACAGTAGTTGCAGCAGATGTAATGGTAATGCCCCGCTCCTGCTCCTGCACCATCCAGTCCATTGTGGCAGCACCCTCGTGAACCTCACCAATCTTATAGTTTTTCCCGGTATAATACAGGATACGCTCGGTAACGGTGGTTTTGCCAGCGTCGATATGAGCCATGATCCCGATATTACGGGTAAGACTTAGTTTGTTCAATATTTTAGTTGGCTCTGCCATTTTGTAGTTCTCAGCGTGTATTAAAATCTGAAATGTGAGAATGCTTTATTCGCTTCAGCCATGCGGTGTGTATCTTCTTTCTTTTTGAAAGCGGCACCTTCTTCTTTATAGGCTGCTAAAATTTCACCAGCCAATTTTTGCCCCATGCTTTTCTCATGGCGTTTACGTGAGAAACCGATCAGGTTTTTCATACCGATCGAAGTTTTACGTCCGGCGCGGATTTCTGAAGGAATTTGAAATGTTGCACCACCAATTCTACGGCTTCTTACTTCCACAGCCGGTGTTACGTTAGCCAGTGCTTTTTTCCATACCTCTACAGGATCTTCACTTGTTTTGGCCGCAACAACTTCCATTGCTTCATAAAAAATTCTGTAAGCGGTACTTTTCTTCCCTTGCAACATCATGTTGTTCACAAACTTAGTCACCAAAACATCATTGAATTTTGGATCAGGAAGAATAATACGTTTTTTTGGTTTTGCTTTTCTCATTATATATAAAGCTTATAATTTTTTACCTCTTATTTCTTTGGTCGTTTTGTACCATATTTTGACCTGCGTTGTGTGCGTCCTTCAACCCCTGACGTATCGAGTGCGCCACGGATGATGTGGTAACGAACACCTGGTAAATCTTTTACACGACCCCCACGGATCATTACGATGGAGTGTTCCTGCAAATTATGTCCTTCGCCGGGGATGTAAGCATTCACCTCTTTACCATTTGTAAGTCTGACCCTGGCTACTTTACGCATAGCCGAGTTAGGTTTTTTAGGGGTAGTGGTATAAACTCTCACACAAACACCGCGACGTTGCGGGCATGCATCCAGTGCTTTTGATTTGCTCTGGTCAACAAGTTTTGTACGTCCTTTTCTAACTAACTGCTGTATAGTTGGCATGTTATTATTATTAAAACTTAAATCCTGTTTTTTGTTGTAAATGCTGGAAATCTGACAAGGGAAGGTTATTCTTTTTGAGAACAAACACCGCAAAATGATTCTTGTTTTCATCATGTTGCGAAAGAACCTATATTGTTTGACCTTGTCAGGTTCCTTTATATACAACTGTTTTAGAAGGTTTTATATTACTCTGCTAAAACGGGCTGCAAAGGTAAGAACATTTTTTTAAAAACCAAGAGGTGATTTGAAAATATTTTTATTTTTTTGCAATTTGAAGCTTTCGCAGGATAATTAAGGTTTATGAACATGCAAAAGGTCCATACAAGTCAAAAATTCCTAACTATTCATAGCATTTAATTTTTAACATAATCACAACCCCGGCTTATCGGAGGGTAATAAATCATCATTTTTAAACTTTTTTAGAAAATTATATCTTTGGCGACTTTCTTATTACGAATCATCAGAATATCATATGCGCAAAAAATTCAACATATTCGACCGTTTTTTAAATATTACCGAAACCGTTGGTAATGCTTTACCCAACCCGGCCACCCTGTTTGCATTATTCGCGGTGTCTGTTCTTTTTCTTTCGGGCATTGCCTGGTATTTCGATTGGACAGCTGTTCATCCCAGTACCGGGGAAGCCATCAACCCAGTGAATCTATTATCCAAAGAAGGCTTACACCGCATCATGCTGGAGATGGTCAGGAATTTTACTGATTTTGCACCACTTGGTATTGTGATCGTAGCCATGTTGGGTATCGGTATTGCCGAAAGCAGCGGATTGATAGGTGCCATCATCAGGTTGCTGGTATTGTCGGCACCTGAGCGTCTCATGACTTTTGTACTTGTTTTTGCAGGGGTGATCAGTAATACGGCCAGCGACATCGGTTATGTGCTGTTGATTCCACTGGCAGGCACCATATTTCTGTCTCTCGGGCGAAACCCTTTGGTGGGTATGGCTGCTGCCTTCGCGGGTGTATCGGGGGGATTTAGTGCCAACCTAATCCTGGGAACTATCGACCCACTTCTTGCCGGTCTTTCGCAGGAAGCAGCCCGAATTATCGATCCGGTGTATGAAGTGAATCCAACCGCCAACTATTATTTTATGGTGGTTTCTACTTTCCTGATCGCTTTTGCAGGCACTTTTGTTACTGAGAAGATTGTAGCTCCACGACTGGGAGCATATACCGGAGCCGAAAAACCGGAAGAGATAAAAAAACTGGACAAAAAAGAAAAGAAAGGGCTTTTATGGGCTGGTATCGTAACCCTGGTGCTTACCCTGCTGGTGCTTGCGGGCACCCTCCCCGAAAATGGCCTGTTGCGGATTGCCGGCGAGAGTGTTTTAAAATCGCCCGTTATAAAAGGAGTGATTGCCCTGCTTTTTATTTTTTCAGCGGCCAGTGGGATTGCCTACGGTATTGCTTCAGGAAAATTTAAATCGGATAATGACATTATTAACGGAATGAGCGGTGCTATTAAAACACTGGCCGCTTATATTGTACTTGTATTTTTTGCAGCGCAGTTTGTCGCCTATTTTAAATGGAGTCATTTAGGCGAAATATTGGCCATTAATGGAGCTATTTTTTTACAAAGCATAAATATTGGCACCATCCCCTTGTTATTATTGTTTATCATTCTGGCGGGGACCATCAATATGGCGATGGGAAGTGCTTCGGCAAAGTGGGCCATTATGGCACCTGTTTTTATTCCGTTGTTCATGGAACTCGGTTATTCTCCTGAACTTTCACAGGTAGTCTATAGAATAGGTGACAGCGTCACCAATCTGATTTCACCGATGATGAGCTTTTTTGCACTGATCATCGCTTTTTTCCAGAAGTACGATCAAAAAGCAAGTATCGGAACCATTATATCCACGATGCTCCCTTATACATTTGTATTCTTTATTTTATGGTCGATACTGCTGGTGATTTGGGTATATTTCGGATTCCCGTTAGGGCCCGGGGCGCCCATGTATTACCCGGGTGAATTGGCACATTAAAGCCTGTACCTTGCAGGATTCCCCGGCCTCATGAATATTTTAATATGCGGTATTGCAAACTGCTGTTTGCCCCGGTTCCAGATATAAAACCTAAGGATTTGATCATCGATCTTGTTTTTATTTGACATGGCCTTTTGGATATCCATGGTGAGAAATATCTTTTGGCGTTTGCCGGTTTCAATACCAAATACTGAAAAGTCGGAGCCTTGCCAATGTACCAATTCTTCACCTTTTTTAATTTCCCCCACAATAACAGCATTCAGGTTTGCATCTGCGCCCACTATTTCCACTTCCATATCGATAATTTGATATATGTCATCCATCAGCTCACTCAGCGGAATTTCAATTTTAGGCCCATATGTCTCTTCTGCCGTCATCAAATAAAAATGATCACCTGAAGATGTATCTGTTACCATATGATCTTCACTGTATTGCCAATCATAATCATTCTTATCAAAAGTAGTTTCAGTAATGGACGTTCTTCCAGGCGCCGTATGTATATTCAAGTTATTTTTTGAAAAGACATATTGCTCATAAGTAAACCCGGTTTCAAATTCCTCCCAATATGGAAACTGTTCTAAAATCAACTGGAAGTATATATCATCCAATCCTGATGTGATCACTATATCCTGATCGATCCCCAAAAGCATCTTTTTAAAGTCGAGAATGGAAACATCCTTATTACGGGTGGTATAAAACGGGAGTTCCTGATCGTATTTCCTGAAATAGTACTCTGTATAATAAGGTATATAATCACTGATGATAAAAACTTCCTCCTCATAATCTGCTTCTAAAGCAACAGCATTTTTCACCATTTGATTAAAAGGCTGCCTGTAGAAATGTTGATAATAATGCTGTCCTGCCACGAGGGTTGAAATGTTTACTGCCCATATCAATATCACTGCAGTAACCAATGGTTTCATTTTCCACTCGCCCACAAAAGAAAACAACAATAAAAATAAATAAGGCGTTGTAAAGATGAGCAGGGAATATTGCAGGATGGGTTCCTTTGTGTATGAATAAATATATCCGAAAACAGGTGCCGGAAGCAACCACAATAAAAGCAACCATCTTTTCTTGGATAGCAAAGACATTTTTAGAGAAGTCTTCTTCATAAAGAAACCAATGGCAATAATCAATACAAAAACCATGATAGGAATCAAAGATTGATGAAACAACCAATAGCTGAATTCCAATAAAAAATAAGGTCCGGGTTCGCTAAGCCAGCCACCAATAGTACCTTTTTCGGCCTGCGCAAAAATGACGGACAAGTGTGGGATGTACAAAATCAAAATGGCCAGGCCACTCATGAAATAGACTAAAAGGTTTTTGCGTTGTACTAAGAAAAGTCCCGAGATGCCCAAGACAGTGACGAACAATAAACTGAAATAATGATTGTAAGCAGCCAGTGCTGAAAAAACAACAAATCCAGCTAAAAACTTGATTTTGAACGACCTGAAAAAATATTTACTCCAAAATAACACTGCAAATAATGTAAAAAACAAACCGCTAACATAAGGTCGGGCCATCTGACTGTACATTACAAAAAGTTGCAGGCTGCTCAAATAGGTAGCTGTCAGAATTCCCACCGTTTTGCCAAACCATATTTCACCGATACGGTAAGCTAAATAAATTGAGGCAACACCTGCCAACAGAAATGGAAGCTTTATCACCATTTCGCTTTCGCCGAACAACATCGACCAATAATACAGGAATACCTGAATTCCAGCGGGGTGAGAATCTTTTTCAACCACTCCGACCCGGATCAAGTCACGAAATGAATCAAACTGCGTCCGGCTCATGGCGCTTAACTCGTCGAAGGTAAAAGGGATATCCTGAAAGTGCCAGAACCTCAGTAAAGTGCCTGCAAGTATGATGAAAAACAACAACAGCCCCGTATGACTTCTGTATATAAAGTGCTTCATATTTGATCCAAAATTACCGAAAAATGTTTTGTTAAAAACCATTCTCAAATCTATCAACGTTGAAAGATAATTACGGTATTTTTGCCGCAGATTTTAAGTACACATGAGTGATTTTTTAAAAGAACTGAACACAGAACAAAATAATGCGGTTATCCATTGCGATGGCCCCATGATGGTGATTGCCGGAGCAGGTTCGGGGAAAACACGTGTGCTTACCTATAAAATTGCCTACCTACTTCGACAGGGAGTTGACCCTTTCAATATTCTAGCCCTTACCTTTACAAATAAAGCCGCCCGAGAGATGAAAGAACGGGTGATCAGGCTAATAGGCGATACGGAAGGACGAAATGTATGGATGGGTACTTTTCACTCAATTTTCGCTAAAATTCTGCGCATTGACGGCCATCATTTGGGCTATCCATCCAACTTTACCATTTATGATTCGGACGACAGCAAACGTCTGATCCGGCAGATCATTAACGAGAAGAAACTGGATCCCAAACTCTATTCTCCGAGTTTTGTCGCACACCGCATCTCCATGGCCAAGTCAAGTTTGATCAATACGGAAGACTATGCCAACAATCCAGAAATTATTGCTGCCGATGAAAGCGCGAGAAAACCGCTGATCAAAGAAATATACAACAGTTATACGGCCAGGTTAAAAAGAGCAGATGCCATGGATTTTGATGATCTGCTGTTCAACACCTATATACTCTTCAGGGATTTTGCTGATGTTCTTTATAAATACCAACTTAAATTCAAACACATACTTGTGGACGAGTACCAGGACACCAACCATGCGCAATACCTCATCATCCAGAAACTAGCGGCCAATACCGAAAATATCTGCGTGGTAGGTGATGATGCACAGAGCATTTACGGTTTCCGGGGTGCCAATATCGCGAATATTTTGAACTTTAAAAACGATTACCCAGATTTCAAACTATTCAAACTGGAGCAAAATTACCGTTCCACCAAAAACATAGTGGAAGCTGCCAATCATGTAATTGCCATCAATAAAGACCAGATCCATAAAAAGGTCTGGACTGAAAATGACTCGGGACATAAGATTGGATTTATAAAAGCTACAAGCGATAACGAAGAAGGCCAGATGGTGGCCAACGCGATCTTCGAGGAAAAAATGAACCACCAACTCCCGAACAGTTCTTTTGCAGTTTTGTACAGAACCAATGCTCAGTCGCGTTCTATAGAAGAAGCCTTGCGGAAACGCAATATTCCCTACCGGATTTATGGCGGGCTGTCTTTTTATCATCGCAAAGAAATAAAAGATTTGCTGGGTTATTTTCGCCTCACCATCAATCAGAATGATGAAGATGCCTTGCAGCGCATCATTAACTTTCCGGCCAGGGGGATCGGAAAAACGAGTATCGAAAAAATGGTAGTAGCTGCCGATGAAAATAATGTCAACCTTTGGGAGATCATCACCAACCTGAGCAAATACAAAATAGGCGTTAATTCGGGAATTATTAAAAGGGTGGAAGATTTTGCTACAATGATAAAAAGTTTTAAAGCGGAATTAAAGAAAAAAGATGCTTACGAAGCTGCTAAACATATTGCTGTTTCATCAGGATTATTAAAATTATACCGTGAAGAAGATACTCCGGAAGGTATCAGCAGAGTTGAGAATATTGAAGAACTGTTAAATGCCATTAAAGAGTTTGCAGAAGCTGGTGCAGAAAGCAACGAAGGCGACCTGGCCAGCCAGGGAACACTGGAAGAGTTTATGCAGGACGTGGCACTACTCACCGATGCAGATAATGAAGAAGAGGATAATGACAAAGTAGCCTTGATGACCATACATGCTGCCAAAGGACTGGAGTTTCCGCATGTTTTCATTGTTGGGCTTGAAGAAAATCTCTTTCCTTCCATTCAGTCGATCAGTACCCGAACCGATTTGGAAGAAGAACGCCGCCTGTTTTATGTGGCCCTGACTCGTGCTATGGAAAAAGTCACACTATCACATGCCGAAAGCAGGTATAGGTGGGGGCAATTTACCATCACCGAACCCAGCCGCTTTTTAGAAGAAATTGACGAAAAGCTGCTTGATAAACCGAAAAAGGTTTCGATGCCCAATTTTAGATCGCAACCAAAAACAACGTCATCAAAACCTGGACCTGGTTTTACTTCAGTAAAGAAAACCCACTCTACAAGTGAAGAAACACATTTTGATGCATCGGATACTGCAGCCCTTCAGACCGGAATGCAGGTAGAACATCCGAATTTTGGGCTGGGAAAAGTGATGGCGGTAGAAGGTAATGGGGCCAATATGAAAGCCACCGTTTACTTTAATGGTGTTGGTAAAAAGAACCTTTTGTTACGCTTTGCCAAACTAAAAATCATCACCTGATAATGAAAAAAAGGAGGTGTTAATTACTGACTTATCATTATTTAGCTAATTTTGCAAAAGATTTAACTTTTCAGACGTTATTCCAACCTTAATCAGAAGTTTACATTTATGGAGTACAATTCACAGCGAGAGCATTTAATTATTCCTGAGTATGGTCGCAATATTCAGAAGATGGTCAATTACGCAAAGACCATAGAAGATCGTGAAAAAAGAACCGAAGCGGCAAAATTTATTGTAAACGTCATGGCATCTATAAACCAGCAAAACCGTGATGCAGGCGACTATAAGCAAACCCTATGGGACCATCTGTTCATCATATCCCAATTCGAACTGGATGTTGACAGCCCCTACCCGATGCCTGCTAAAGAGACCCTCACCCGCAAACCAGACAAAGTAGAATACAGCGACAACAAGATCAGGTTCCGGCATTATGGTAAAAATATTGAAGCCATTATCAAAAAGGCGATTGAATACGAAGACGGGCCTGAGAAAGATGCGCTCATCCACGCCATCGCCAACCATTTAAAAAAATCATACCTGAACTGGAACCGTGAATCAGTGGACGATGTAGCTATTGAAAAACACCTTGAAATTCTTTCAGATGGAAAATTATCCCTGTCTGAAGATCAAACACTGACATCCACATCCGACATTCTGGCGCGCAATAAAACCAAGAAAAAGAAATTTGTTCCCCGTTCAAAAGACAACAACAGCAAACGAAGAAGGGACAATTACGGTAAAAAAAGTTATTAATTCATTTCTTGACAGTCATACCTTTATTTGTATTTCCTTATCAGGATTCTTTTTAAAAACATTTTGTTAAAATTAATATCATTTGATCCATCATAAAATGAAGGATATTTTGTTATTTTATAAGTTGAAAAAACAAACTTATGAAGTCCTTTAAAATAAAAGGTGGCAACAAATTATCGGGTGAAATAATCCCGCAGGGAGCTAAGAATGAAGCATTACAAGTACTATGTGCTGTTTTGCTTACGCCTGAAGAAATTCACATGAAGAATGTTCCCGATATCCTTGATGTGAACCGGTTGATCGAATTACTGGAAGGCCTGGGGGTAAAAGTATCTCGGATCAAGCATAATGAATATATTTTCAAAGCCGACAAGATAAAACTCGATTATATAACCAGTCAGGATTATTATCAAAAAGCCACCAGCATCAGAGGTAGCGTTATGATACTTGGCCCGCTTTTGGCTCGCTTTGGTAAAGGGTATTTGCCACAGCCTGGCGGTGATAAAATAGGTAGAAGAAGGCTGGACACACATTTCGCTGGTTTACAAAAACTCGGTGTCGAGTTTACTTATAACGAAGACGAAAAAAGTTACCATGTAAATGCATCAAAGCTTCGGGGTAATTTTATGTTGCTAGAAGAAGCATCAGTTACCGGAACAGCCAATATTGTTATGGCAGCCGTCATGGCGAAAGGCACTACCACCATTTTCAATGCAGCCTGCGAACCCTACCTGGTTCAACTTTGCGAAATGTTAAACAGGATGGGGGCCAAAATCCAGGGTATCGGCTCAAATTTACTTACCATTGAAGGCGTTACAACATTGCATGGCACCACCCACACATTACTGGCTGATATGATCGAAGTGGGCAGTTTTATAGGCCTGGCAGCCATGACACAGTCAGAATTGACAATAAAGAATGTTCAACTCAGCAACCTGGGACTGATTCCGGAAGTATTCAGACGTATTGGTGTTTCAGTGGAACAAAAAGGAAACGACATTCTCGTACCTGCCAAAGATGAATATGAAATTGAAACATTTATCGACGGTTCTATCATGAATATTGCCGATGCTCCCTGGCCAGGATTCACCCCCGACCTGATCAGTATTGTTTTGGTCGTCGCCACCCAGGCAAAAGGCAGTGTATTGATCCACCAAAAAATGTTTGAAAGCCGGCTGTTTTTTGTCGACAAACTAATCGATATGGGCGCCCGTATTATCCTTTGCGATCCGCATCGTGCCACGGTAATTGGTTTAAACCATGAGCAAGCATTGAAAGGTATTAAAATGAGTTCCCCTGACATCAGGGCAGGGGTTGCACTGCTTATCGCAGCGCTTTCAGCCAAAGGAACCAGTATTATTGAAAATATCGATCAAATCGACAGGGGATACCAGAATATTGACGCCAGATTAAGGCACCTGGGAGCAGAAATTGAACGTATTTAAACTATTCGTTAATTCAGAATTACATGACACTTCTGCCAATATGACCGTTTGATCCTGTTGGCAAAAAAGTTGTATTTGAAAATCACTCTTAATTAAGAAGTTAATTATACATGTATGGTACAGAAAAAGGAAAAGGATTTAAAGGATATTGAGAAGGAAACTGCCAAAAAGGAAGAGGCAAAACAATCTAAAAAAAGAAGCAGTTCAAAAAAATCATCTGCTGATAAGAAACTGAATGAATTGAAAGAAAAAAACGATGAACTAAATGATAAGTTCCTGCGGCTGTATTCAGAATTCGATAATTACCGTAAAAGAACGATCAAAGAAAAGATGGATCTTCAAAAATCTGCTTCACGCGATTTAATTGATGACCTGCTACCCGTGTTGGATGACTTTGAAAGAGCATTACAGGCTTTTACAGAAGATAAAGCTGACTCCGAAGTTTTCAAAGGAATAGAACTTATTTACAATAAACTTTTCAATTTGTTAAGTCAGAAAGGATTGGAGCCCATGAATTCGATGGGAACCGATTTTAATACGGATTACCACGAGGCCATTACCAATATTGAAGCGGGTGATGAACTTAAAGGAAAAGTTGTGGATGTTATTCAAAAGGGATATTTGCTCAACGGAAAAGTACTTCGTTTTGCCAAGGTAGTTGTTGGCAGCTAAAAAACTGAAATCAATCAACAAAAGAACTTAATTAAGCATGAGCAAAAGAGACTATTATGATGTGTTGGGGGTTTCTAAAGGGGCTACAGCAGAAGAATTAAAGAAAGCTTATCGGAAACTGGCACTAAAATTCCATCCTGATAAAAACCCTGATGATAAAGAAGCAGAGGAAAAATTTAAAGAAGCAGCTGAGGCTTATGAAGTATTAAGTAATGCTGATAAACGCAGCCGGTACGACCAATTCGGCCATAGGGGTGTAAGTGGTTCCGGTGGTTTCGGTGGCCAGCATATGTCGATGGATGATATTTTCAGTCATTTTGGCGATATCTTCGGTGGTGCTTTTGGAGGCGGATTCAGCAGCGGATTTGGTGGACAACGTTCCGGCAGAAGACGTGTGAACCGGGGTTCAAACCTTCGGGTAAAAGTAAAACTGGATTTAAAAGAGGTGGCACATGGTGTTGAGAAAAAAATCAAACTAAATAAATATGTTGCATGCGATTCATGTAATGGCAGTGGCGCAGAAAAAGGAAGTTCAAAATCAACTTGTCCTACTTGCAGGGGAATGGGTCAGGTAACACAAGTTACCAATACTTTCCTTGGGCAAATGCAAACTTCATCTACTTGTCCGCAATGTGGCGGCGATGGTGAAGTAATTACCAATAAATGTAATACATGTCATGGAAACGGCATTGTGAAAGGAGAAGAAGTGGTTACTTTTAAAGTGCCTCCAGGAGTGGCGGATGGCATGCAACTTTCCATAAGTGGGAAAGGTAATGCCGCTGCACGTGGCGGTATCCCAGGCGATTTGCTGGTGCTGATCGAGGAAAAAGACCACCCGGAATTAATTCGCGACGGCAATAACATCCTGTATGATCTTTATGTGAGCTTTACAGATGCTGCGCTTGGTTCTTCAGCAGAAATACCAACAGTTGACAGCAAGGCTAAAATTAAGATCACACCCGGTACTCAGGGCGGAAAAGTTTTACGATTAAAAGGAAAAGGTTTGCCCGATGTGAATGGATACGGGAAAGGTGATTTACTCGTCAATGTAAATATCTGGACTCCCAAAAATCTCAGTAAAGAAGAAAAAACCATACTTGAAAACCTGAAAGATTCGCCCAACTTCAAGCCAAATCCAAGTGCTCAGGATAAAAGCTATTTCGACAGAATGCGCGAGTTCTTTTCATCATAGGAAAGTTGTCAGGCCCGTTTAATCTTTGTAATATTGCCACGCTTTCAAATAAATTAACAGCTTAAAGCGCTTCATATTTATGTCACTTCTTACAACCATCAATGTGTCTAAAAGGTATGCGAACCACAAGGCCCTCGACCGTGTTTCCATCGAAGTGTTACCGCAAAGCATTTTTGGATTGCTCGGCCCCAATGGTGCCGGAAAAACTACGCTGATCCGCATCATCAATATGATTTCTGCCATGGATCAGGGTGAAGTATTGCTGGAAGGCAAACCCATTAAACCATCGGACACACAGTACATCGGCTACCTGCCTGAAGAACGGGGTTTGTACAAAAAAATGAAAGTGGGTGAGCAGGCGCTTTACCTGGCGCAACTAAAAGGTATGTCGAAAAATGATGCCTACAATAAGCTGAAGGAGTGGTTTGAAAAATTTGAAATCGGCTCCTGGTGGAATAAGAAAGTGGAAGAACTTTCAAAGGGAATGCAGCAAAAGGTGCAGTTCATTGTAACCGTATTGCATAAACCCAAACTACTCATCTTCGATGAGCCGTTCAGCGGTTTCGACCCCATTAATGTGAACCTGTTAAAAGAAGAAATTCTGAAGCTGCGAGATGATGGCGCCACTATTATCTTTTCCACCCATAATATGTCTTCCGTTGAGGAACTTTGCGATCACATTGCATTGATCAACAACAGCAGGACCATCCTTTCAGGTGAAATATACAGCATCATCAACAGTTTCAAATCCAATATTTATCAGGTGAATTACAAAGCACCAAAGGAGCTTATCATGACACCTAATGCATTCGAGATCATTTCGACTTCCAAAACCAATGGAACTTATTCCAGTCGCATCAAAATAGACCAGCATATATCCTCCAATGAATTATTGCAGCAAATCATTGCACAGGTGGAGGTTGTTGGTTATCACGAAGTATTACCAACTATTAACGATATTTTTATTCAGGAAGTAAACAAGAGCAAAAATGAATAAAACACTCCTGATCATAAAGCGTGAGTATTTGTCGAGGGTAAAGAAAAAATCATTTATCATCATGACGATACTGGGCCCGGTTTTGATGGCCGCTACCATTATCCTTCCTGCTTTTCTTGCTGACTGGAGTGAAGCAACCCAAAAAAGAGTGGCCGTGCTGGATGAAACCGGATGGTTTTACGAGAAATTTAAAGACGAGGAAAATATCACTTTTTATTATTTGTATGACGATCTCGAAACCAGCAAAGAAAAAGCCATCAGCCAAAAAGGAGATCTGCTGCTCTACATCCCAAGAACGGAACTAAATATACCCGTCAATGCCGAACTGTTTTCAACCATTCAGCCCGGGCTGAATGTCACTTCCTACATCAGGAGTGTGATGAAAACCGAAATTGAAAACAAAAAGTTGCTGGCTTCAGGTATCGACCCGGAAGTGATCAAATCGGCGAAGGTGAACATAAATCTTTCTACCATCAGGATAGAAGAAGGTGGTATCGAGAAAAAAAGTAATACAGAAGTTGAGGTAGGGCTGTCCATTTTCGCTGGAATCATGATCTATTTCTTCATTTTCATGTTCGGGGCACAAGTGCTGAAAGGCGTGATGGAAGAAAAATCGTCCCGTATCGTTGAGGTTATTATTTCCTCGGTGAAACCCACCCAGTTGATGATGGGAAAAATAATTGGCATCGCATTGGTAGGACTGACCCAGTTTTTCCTCTGGATTGTGCTCACAGGTGTTTTTCTTGGCATTTTCCAGGCGG
>PKSW01000456.1 GCA_002869465.1 Marinilabiliales bacterium | reverse complement strand
AAGGTCATTGCTCCAATCTTGTAAACAGTTTGAAAGAGCATAATAGCGGTAAAACAAAAAGCATCAGGCCATTTATTCCTTTTAAGTATGTTTATTATGAAGAGTATACAAACCGCGAAGAGGCGATCGAAAGGGAAAAATACTTTAAAACGGCAGCAGGAAGAAGGTTTTTGAAAGCTAAAATAAAACTATAAACACCTTTTCAATTATCTGAAAATTATTAATTTCGCAGCCCTGTCAGAATTAAATGGGATATGGCCTCATAGTTCAAGGGATAGAATAGAAGTTTCCTAAACTTTAGATCCAGGTTCGAGTCCTGGTGAGGCTACAAAAATTCTTAAATAAAAAATTTTTAGTCATTACGAACCACTTGCATATTGATTGTGAGTGGTTTTTTGTTTCTAAAGGGTAGATTTATTATTAATTTTCAGCAGCCCAGATTTAAGTACTGATGATAGCATAAAGCTGTTAATTTTTGGTTTATATCTTATTGGAATACATTTCTTTATAAATTTTAGAGATTATATCCCGACAGAATACACCACGGCTTATTCTATAGAAAGATATTTGTTTAAGTGCTCCTAACTATTGATCTGGAGTTGCCAATAAATTATTTACGAGTAAGTATATTAAAATGCCTGAATTGCTTCTTCTTCGGTTTTAAACAGACTGAAAATGGAGCTGAATCCGCTGATATCAAATACTTCCTGTACCACCTCATTCAAATTACACATTTTTAATCCGCCGCCTTTCGCACTTAATGTTTTTGCCGCTCCCAGCAGTATTCTTAAACCAGCACTGCTAATGTATTCCAGATCCTGGAAATTAATAAGGATCTTAATTACCCCCTCTTCGATCAAGGCTTTTAATGCCTTATCAGTTTCAGGTGCACTCGTAGAGTCCAGTTCCCCAATAAAAGATACAATTTTAATTCCGCTCTTTTCAACTACATTAATATCCATGTCATTATTGTTTTTTGTTTATATGCTTTACCAGTGTGAGTATATTTTTTTTATCTCTATAGGCATAAAATGCCTGATCCATGAATTTCTTTACCATATGTATGCCTAGGCCACCCAATTCTCTTTCATTAAGGTCAAGAGTGACATCAGGAGGAGGGATATTCAAAGGATTGAATTGCTCCCCATCATCTATGACTTTCACATTCAAATGGTTTCCATAGAGTTCAACTTGAATTTCTATGTAATGTATTAAATCATCCTGGTAACCGTAATTGATAATATTATTTAATATTTCATCAAACACAATGTTGAATTTTCCAGTATCCGTTTTGGCTAATTCATGTTTCGTTGAGAATTCCTTAAAAGTTTGTGTAACCTTTCCTATCTCATTAATATCATTTGTTATTTTAATCACGAATTCATCAATCCTATCTTCATCTGAAACGCCTATATATTCTATAGCGAGCATGGTAATGTCATCCGATTGCTCAGCCTCTCCAGCAAATTCAGCAACACTGTCTGCAATGGAATGTACAAGGTTTTGCGGCGAAGTATATTCATTTTCTGAAAATAATTGCTCAAGTTTGGCGTCTGAGTACATTTCCTTTGAAATGTTTTTGGCTTCAGTAATACCATCGGTAAACATCAAAATCACGTCTCCTTTAATCAGCGTTGTTTTGCCCTCCCTATAATTCAAACCTTCCATAGCTCCAATGACAGGACCGTGGAGATCGGTCAGTTTTTCCAGTTCACCATTCTTTCGCCTGATAAGAGTTGGATTATGCCCGGCATTTGTATAGGTTATGGCTCCTGTTTTGATATTCATTATTCCACCAAACAGAGTTACAAACATATTACTGGTATTTTCAAAGCTAATTTCATTATTGATGTCTGACATTACCTGAGATATTGATTTATGTTGAGCAATATTATGCTTAAACAATGTTTTGGTCACTGCCATAAATAGTGCTGAGGCGACACCTTTGTCCGACACATCGCCAATGCAGAAAAAGAAATGTTCATCATCAACGAAACCGTAATCGTAAAAGTCTCCTCCCAATTCCTTGGCCGGTTTTATAAATCCATGTAGGTTGAACTCTTTATGATTCGGGTATGCAGGGAATATCAGGGGGACTAATCCCATCTGGATTTCGTGCCCGACATTGAGTTCATGTTCCATTCTTTCCTTCTGCACCGAAATCGTTTCAAAAGCTTTCTCAAGCTTTCTTTCCATTTCCTTCCTCTCCGTTATATTGAGTGAGTATTCTATCATCTGTATCACATTCCCTTGCTCATCGAAGATTGGGAACCCATGAACTTCAGCGTATGATTCATTTCCATCCTTATCGTAGTGGACATGTTCCAGAGTACATGGCTTTTTGGTCTTTTTGATGATTTCTAAAGGACAGGGATCATTTTAGGAATTACAAGGTTCATCCATTTTGTGGGTT
>PKSW01000256.1 GCA_002869465.1 Marinilabiliales bacterium | reverse complement strand
TGAAATAGAAAAAGATGGTTAATGCAATAATGCCCAACCAAACAATGGTTTTTTTTGATGTTTGAAAATTGGCCAGTTTATCTAGCCAGTTTTCTTTTGGCGGTTTTTCTGATTTTGATTTGATCAAATGTGGTAAAACGATCAGGGAAAACAATGCTGCTCCTAAAATACTCAAAGCGGCAAATAAGCCCAAATCATTCAGTGCTTTAGAATTGATAAAAAATAAACATAAAAAAGCAGCAGCCGTAGTGATACTGCTTATAACGATAGGAGCGGCGATATCTTTATATAGCAATTTAATATCCTGATGTTTCCGGTAATGTGAAAAGATATGTAATGCATAATCGACGGATATACCCACCAGGACTGAGCCAATTCCAAGTGATATGGCTGAAATACTTGATCTGAATAAATAAATAAGCGCCAATGAAATAAGGGCGCCTGATACCACCGGGAGAAAAATGACCAGAAAAGTCCTTTTCTTTCTGAAGAAAGACGTGATGAGAATAATAAGTAGCGCAGCTGCGATGGAAACCGTGACGATGATGTCTTTTTTGATGCGTTCAGCATTGCCAAGCGCCACGGCGGCATTACCAAAATATTGCACTTTAATGGCTTCAAATTCATCTGTCGTTATATCAGTAATCAATTTATCAATGCCGCTGAACAGTTCTTTATTAACTGATGAATTGTTGGTTGACACCGGTGTAACAATCAATAACAGGTTTTTCCGGTCTTTGGTTAAAAAATGGCCCCCATACAGTTCAAAATTGTCGCTTATCTGAAACGACCTGAACTTTTCTAATGCGATGCTCGTCAGATGCAATGGATCATTTCTAATCATCTTTTTTACACCAAATCCAGCAGGTGATATCAAAGTTTTCAGGTTGCTCTGTAAATTATTCCTGATGCCTGTATCACTGATCCTTTGTTCTATCTTTATGTAATCCGGTTCGTCAAGGAAAACAGGAAGGTTATTATAAATGAAATCATACATCTGCAACATTTCGGCATCATCGGGTGCTTTTTCAAATGAGAGGATGCTTTCAGGAATGTATCTTTTTTTGATGGAGTCAGAAAAACGGTTGGCAAAAGTCACAAGTAATTCAGGATCTGCATCACTCGTGCTGTCTTGCAGGCTGATACTAAATACTAGTTTTTCCATGAATTCCGAATTGTTCAACACAAAATTTAACTGGTTGATCTTATCGCTTTCGGGCAAAACTTTGGTAATGTCTTCAGAGAATGAAAGTTGAGAAGTAAAATATCCGGCAATAAAAAGGATGATAACGAGCACTGAAACGGAGAATGCTTTATACTTTGAGATGAGTTGGTACAAAAATGTAAAAAAAGTACTCATATCATTAATTTATCTATTTTTTCCTCAACAAAACTAATAGTAAATACGAAACAATACATGTGGCTAATCCCAGTATTACACCGAAAACCAGGCTGCCGATCATATATTGTAAAAGATTGTAGCCGAGTTCTTGCAAGGTATCGTAAAAGTTGCTGTTAAGTAATTGATCTTTCAGGTTGATGAGCGTTTCTTTTGTCAAAGTTCCTTTTATACCCAGCACCAGACCGCCGGTTTTATAGCTAAAATAAATAATGAAAGGAATCAAAGGGGGAATTGATATGTTGGATGCCAGGAGCACAAGTATTTTATTTAAACGCATCAGGTGTGCCAAAAAAGCGGCTGTAAGCATTTGAAATCCCCAAATAGGTGATACACCCATGAAAACGCCAAATCCCAATGCAACAGCTACTTTCATCGGGTTCTCATTGTGCATTAGTATTTGCTCCTTTACAATATCGGTAAACTTATTTTTTGTCAGGTAGCGGTATAATTTTACCGGCCATACGATCAATAATGTGATCAGAACCAGTACCGTATTTAATATACTGATTCTGGTAAAATCCCTCAAAGGCCTGAAATGTGAAACGCGCTCGTCGGCCGGAGGATAGTAAACCTTTACCGGAATGGGAATAATGGGAATATTACGCCACGCCGACCTGACCAAAATCTCCACTTCAAATTCATAATTACCAGTAAAGAAATTTGTGTTTCTATACAGTTCTATTGGATATAAACGATAACCTGACTGGGTGTCGGGTAATTGAATACCTGTTTCAACTTTGAACCAAAAATTGGAAAACCGGTTGGCAAATGTGTTTTTACCTGGCATGCCTTCCGCTTCAATGTTGCGCGAGCCAATAATGAGGCTATCCGGGTGTTCCTGTATTTTTTGAAGAAAAAAAGGCAGGTCATCGGCATAATGCTGTCCGTCAGCGTCAATGGTGATGGCATAATCATATCCCATTTCCAATGCGCGCTTAAAACCTGCACGGATAGCAAATCCTTTTCCTTTATTGGGGGTATATTCAATAATATCAATATCCTTGATTGCTGAAAGAATTTGACTGGTGCTATCAGTAGAACCGTCATTTACCACAATAATCTGGTCCGTAAAATCTTTAACATCATTGATGACATTAGCAAGTGTTCCCTGGTTATTAAAGGTAGGTATGATTGCACAAGCATTCAGTTCCCTGAACCTGTTAACATATGTATTTTCCTTTGCCATTTGTAAGCTGCAAATGTAGGGAAATCATGATTTAATAGGGTTGTTTATACAGATGAAGAACTTATTCTAAAATGATCTCGTTCATGATCATTTTCATACGGGCTTTTTTGTTGTTCATTTCAAATTTCCGGGGATAAATTGTATTTAATTCCTTGATGATAATGGATGCATGATCAGATGAGCCTTTTTTGAGGGAAATCGACTGAACATCTTTTTTATCAATGATATATGAAGCCAGATTTTTGCCATCACTTATAATGATTTCCTTGATTTCTTTCTGCGGGTGTTGATACATTTGCAGTTGAGCATCATTATTGAATTTCACGAATAATAGCTCAAAGTCCGCTTTTAATGCATTGATTATAAAATCCCTGTTCAGGCTTTCCATGATATAATTCATTCTGAAACCTTCTGCTTCCTCATTCATAGCTATTTCCAGGTCAAAATACTTGATGCCTATTTGCGACAAGAAAACCACGTGAAATGTATTTGTTTGTTCTACTTTTTTGATGATGGTGATGCCGCTCAATTGATTACCGAACACCTCCAAATGGGTTAAATAATTTGCTTTTTTAAATGTGGGATCGAATATTACCGGCAATGATATTTCGGTTGCAATAACTTTAGTAAATCCTTTGTAATGTTTATATGAACAAGAATTTATGCTTAAGAAAAAGCCAATCATCAATAAAATGAAATATGCTGGAAGTTGTAATTGTCTCATTAGTTGGCTATCTCTACTTTGAATACCTGTTCCGAAACGGGTTAGTTAAACTCTGTTTCAGAAAACTGGATCAGTGTGAAATCATCCCCGGGCTCAATAAATTTCACTTCTGAAACGGATATGTCATTTTTATTGAAATAAATTTCAATAGTGGACAACATGTTCTTAACTTCCTGTTTTAAAGGAGAAAGCTTCACCAGGTAAAACGTATTATTTTCAAAATAGGTACTTTTAAAATCAGGATTATCTAAAAAGTTGCCACTCACAGATGTAATGATCATATTATTGATCTCCCTGAACATGCGATTCGATTGAATATCAAAAGCATTTACTTTGTTGCCATCCCTGATGGTAAATTGGCCTTCAAACACGATAATAGCATAATCAATGGGTTTTTTGTACTCCCACAGCACATTATTCTCCTTCTGAAATATAAAATGACCTTCGCTAACTAAAACTTCCTCAAGCATTGTAAGGTGTTTTTCCTGTGTGAAGTTGCTTTTAATAGTATTGGTTACGGCAGCATACAAATCGATTTTCTTGATGAATGAATCAATATCTTCTATTGGATGAAAATCATCTTGTTCCTTTTGGAATGAAGATAATCCAATGATGATGAAGAGAAATATAAGCGGTTTAAATAGTTTCATATGCTTCAATATGTAAAAGTTCTTCAATGCTTACCACATGATATCCGTTTTTTTTCAGCCACGGAAGAAATTCAATTAAAATGGGGATTATTTTTTCTTTGGTGTCATGCAATAAAATAATGGCTCCCGGATGTGTTTTTCTTTTCAGGCGGGAAATAACTTTTTTTGTATGCTTGTTGGTGTCAAACGACCGCACACTCCAGCCAATGGAGATCAGTTGGGTATTATTCAATGCAATTTTGAGCAAGGGATTGGTTACACCAAAAGGAGGTCTGAATAAATTCGGCATTTTTCCTATCGCATGGTAAATGCTGTTACGTGTTTGGTTTAGTTCATGTGTCATTTTAACACTTGAAAACAGATCGAAAAAATGACTATGGCTGTAACTGTGATTGCCGATTATATGGCCATGTTCATGGGCTGTCCTAACGATGTTGCTGTATTTGTTTATGTGTTCACCAATACAAAAAAAAGTGGCTTTCGTCTGATGTTCATCTAATAGTTTGAGCACCTCTTGCGTAAATATTGGGTGTGGGCCGTCATCAAAAGTGATGGCTATTTCTTTTTTGTTGCTGTCACCCGAATGAAGAGACGTGAAATAGAAATTCGTTCTGATGCTAAATGTACCAATTACGATGATCAATAAATAGAATGCAATTAATATCAAATACGCAAGAATGCCTACTTCATAGTAATTACTGGTGATTATGATTGCGAGTAGGGCGATGAAGAAAAGTATGTTCAGGTTTCTGTAGTTGAGCATCCGGGTAGTTTTAATCTGGGAAAACAGTTATTTTTTTCTCATACACTTAAATAACGTATGGCTTACGCCGATATTTTCTATGATCTTGTCAATGTAGAGTCCTGAATCTTCAACCAGTTTCACCATATCATTTGAATGATACATCTGACTGTTGCCATTGGCAATGGCGGTAAAATACAATGAAGTAGCATGCAAACTGTAGGTGGAAGCCGGGAATGCCTGCTTGTCCCAGTAAGTTTCCAAAATGAACAATGAACCATCTTCATCGAGTGCATCGTGCGAACGTTTTAATAAGCCGGCAATTTCTTCCTGCGAGAAACAGTCGAGAAACTGGCTCATCCAAATCGCATCATAACCTTTCGGAAAGGGTACCGAATTATCCAACAGGTTTAAGCCGTAGGTTGATATCCTGTCCTCCAGACCATTTTTTTTAATGTTTTCCTGTGCTTCATTTACCTGGCCCGGTAGGTCAAGAATGGTTAATAGAACGTCTTCGTTATGCTTCGCACAATAAATACTGAATTTTCCTGTATTACCGCCTACGTCAAGTATTTTTTTCGGATGATTTTCGAAAAGGTGAAGCATCACTTCGGGGAACGCATAATCAGAATAGAAATGATCAAATGCAAACCAGCTTTTTCTTACGTCTTCCGGTAATTCGGCAAGTGCCTCGTAAACCGTATCCCATTCGCCAAAAACTTTGAGTCCTTCCGGTTTCCCTTTTAGTATGGATTCCTTCAGATGCAACATTCCCATGTAATTTACATCATTTGTAAAATCCATATTTACACGGGTAAGTTCATCACTTACAATAAAGTAACCGGTTTTTGTTATTGTAAATTTTCCTTCTGAGAACTTGACCAATTCGAGGCTTAATCCTGCTTCAAGCAGTACTTTCACGCCGTAAACCGATAGATGTAAATCGCGGGCGATCGTTTCATTGTCAACGCCTTTTGACCTGTTTTTTAATAGGTATTCAAGTATGCCTAAATCGCGTAATGAACGTGCCGCCTGAAACATAATAGGGGCGAAGGCTATTTTTTGGGCATCCAGTTTAGCTTGTAAAGCCGATTTATCATCGTTTCCGAAATTCTCATTCATCATTCGAATTATATAATAATTTACTGTGTTTATTGATCTGTTTGTTCCCAAAAGTAGTAATAATTAAACCACTGTTCGGGATAATGTTTTAAGGTTTTTTCCAACGCATTAATATAAAGGTCAAGCAAATTACTAATGCGCTCTTCCTTTGTAAGGCCTTCATTTTTATCATAATAAGGTTTTGTTGCAAAAAAGTGGTAATGATTATTAGTTTCTTTCACGGCTGAAACAAAAATGACAGGTTTTTTATATTTTACCGATAGATAAAATGGTCCTTCAGGGAATTTTGCTTGTCTGCCTAAAAAGTTCTTTAACATGGTTTTGGACCCTTTCAGAAACCTGTCCCCATGCATGGCCACAATCTCATTTTTCTGTAAGGCTTCTTTTATCAGCAATAAATAAGAAAAATCATCTTTGATAGGGATGATATGCATGCTTTTTTTTGTCATTACATTATCCAGCATGCCTTTTATTTTTTCATGTTCGGCCTCGAGCATTAAAATATGCACTTTTGTGTCGATCCGTTCGAGTAATTGCCCGGCAATTTCCCAGTTACCCACATGTGCTCCGATCAGCAATCCACCTTCATTCGCAGCCATCTCACGAATATATTCCTCACCTTCAAAATCGAAAGTAAAGTGGTCAGAATACCCTGCCAGTAGAGCTACTTTATCGATAAGCACTTGTCCGAGTTTATAATTGTTTTTAAATACGTAGCGAAGTGACTTCAGTTTTTTGTATCCTAATATAGTATTAAAATAAAAGTAGATCGGTTTTCGCGATTTTGCTGAGAAAAGAACAAAATACAACACAACGAAGTTCAGGAAAAAGTAGGTAAATCTAATTCCAAGGTATTTGAGGATAAAAATAAAAAACCGGTAACCGGCCACACCACCCCTGGTTTGGCCTTTCCAGGTAGTCATTAGTTTTTCGAATGGTCAAGTACAAAGTTGTATAGATCTTCCAGTTTCTTGATCTTGATCATCTGTTCACTGGTAACCTTTAAACCAAATTCCTTCTCGATGATTACAGCAATATCAACAAAATCAAGGCTTTCTATATCAAGATCCTCTTTCATCTGGGCGTCAGGTTTTAACTGATCTTCTTCAAGTTCAAATTCATCGATTAAAAAATCATTAACAATGGTTACAACGTCTTCTCTGCTCATAATCTCTTTACTAGATAATTTTAGTTGTGCAAAAATACTATTAAATTCAAAAAAAAAAATGATAATTTTTTTTTTCAGCTGAATTATAGTTTCTTCACGATCAATGAAGAGTTTGTGCCTCCAAAACCGAAAGAATTTGATAAGAAAATATCTATTTTCTGCTCTATGGTTTTATTGATGATATTCAGGTACTTTGAATGTTCATCTGGATTTTCAAAATTGATATTGGGAGCAATAAATGAGTTTTGTGCCATGATAAGGGAATATATCACTTCGCTGGCACCACCCATCCACATTTCATGGCCAGTCATTGATTTTGTTGAACTGACAGGAATACGACCTTTGTCAAATACTTTATAAATGGCCTGCGCTTCGTTGGCATCGCCCACCGGTGTTGAAGTGGCATGTGCATTCAGGTAATCAATTTTTTCAGGATTAAGTTGTGCGTCCTTCAATGCCATTTCAAGCGACCTGACCGGGCCATTTACATTGGGTACAGAAATATGTTCTCCGTTTGAAGAGAAACCATAACCCAATACTTCACCTAATATAGGGGCATCTCTTTTAATCGCAGATTCGTAGCTTTCCAGAATGATTGTGGCACCTCCACCGCTGGGGACAAGCCCGTCACGGTCTCTGTCGAAAGGCCTGGAAGCTTTTGTTGGTTCGTCTTCCCTGATAGAAAAAGCGCCCAAGGCATCAAAGCTTCCTGTTGCCAAGGCATTCACTTCCTGGGCACCTCCGCAAATAATGGTATCCTGCAATCCCTGTTTAATCAACAGGTAACCCAAACCAATGGAATGTGATCCGCTGGCACATGCGCCACTTATGGTAAAGTTAATGCCTTTCAATTTTAAAATCACAGACAGGTTCATTGAAACCGTGCAGTTCATCGATTGGAAAATAGATCCTGATCCAATTCGCACAGTGCCTTGCTTCTCACGGATGATATCTGCCGCTTCAATTACTGATGTTGATGAACTGTCGTTTCCGTATAAAATACCAACTTCAAAACGGTTTAAAAAATCCTGGTCGATTCGGGCATTCTTAAGTGCTTCTATCGTTGCCATGTAGGCGTATTCTCCCTGTTCAGGCAGCCCAACTCGTTCTCGTCGTGAAAGGATTCCTTTTAAATTGGGTCGTTCAATGGCGCCTGTTAATGATGACCTAAATCCATATTCTTTTCTTTGAGCATCCAATACTATACCTGACTTGCCCTTGTATAGGGATTCAGTTACTTCTTCAATATTCTTACCAATCGTAGAATAAACTCCCATTCCCGTGATGACAACTCTGTTCATACTCATAAATCTTCAACAGGTATTAAGTATATAATCCTCCGTTCACTTTTATTACTTCGCCAGTAATGTATGAAGCACCTTCGGAAGCCAGGAACCCAACTGTTTCAGCTACTTCTTCCGGTGTTCCAAACCTGTTTACCGGAATGTGCTTTTTTAATTCCTTCTCATCCAGGTTTTCCGTCATTTCTGTACTGATATAGCCTGGTGCGACAGCATTTACCGTTATTTTCTTTTTTCCAACTTCCTGTGCCAGCGATTTTGTGGCCCCAATTACGCCCGCTTTGGCTGCCGAATAATTGGTTTGACCAGGTAATCCCTTCTGGCCCGAGAGCGAAACAACATTAATGATACGTCCAAACTTGTTAACAATCATGTCCTTTAAAAGTTTAGACGTCACGTAATAAAAACTGTTCAGATTGGTGTTGATAATAGAAGTCCATGTATCGTTTTCCATCCAAACCATCAGTTCATCTTTTGAAGTGCCTGCATTATTCACCAGTATTGCAATGTAATCATCCGTGTGCTCTGTATGCCAGTTTTCCAGGGCTTCTTTTATTTCTTCAGGTTTGGTAATGTCAAATTGGATTATTTCTGCTTGCCTGCCCCCAATTTCAATGCTTTTTTTAACTGAATCAGCAGCAGTTTTATTTTTATTGTAATGGATTAATACCGGATAACCCATCTGTGAAATTTTTATGCAGATGGCTTTGCCAATTCCTCCCGAACCGCCTGTAACTAGAGCATATTTCATTGTTAATCAATAATTTTTGGTGTGGACGCCAGTAAGTACTCCTTTATTTTTTCAAGGTCAGTATATCGGGGTGCATCTTCAGAAAATACAGGCACAATGTTTCGTAATTCCCGATACAGTTTTTTGGTAGTTGATGCCAGTTTATCCTCGTATGCGAGATAATCAATGGCTTGTATAATAGCAAGGTATTCGATAGCCAAAACTTCAAAAGCATTCTGAATAACAAGTTTTGCCATTAATGCGGCATTGGTACCCATACTGACGATATCTTGGTTGTCGTTATTATTGGGGATGCTGTGGATATACATCGGGTTAGAAAGTGTTTGGTTCTCCGCTACCGTTGAAGTGGCAGTAAATTGCGTGCCCTGTAATCCAAGATTTAATCCCAGAGTGCCCAAATTAACAAAAGGTGGTAATATCTCATTTAGCTTATGATTCATCATGAAATTGACTTGCCGTTCGGCCAGCATGGATAGTTTCGTAATGGCAATTTTCAATTTGTCCATTTCAAACGATACATAATCGCCGTGGAAATTCCCGCCATGATAAACGGTTTTTGTTTTGATATCTACGATTGGATTGTCATTAACTGAATTTAACTCATCAACCAGTACATGTTCCACATTGGCAATGGCATCGCAAACAGGACCCAGTATCTGTGGTACACATCTGAGTGAGTAGTATTCCTGAATTTTTTGTTTAAAAATCTTCTCCTCAATTTTACCATTATAGAGGTGGTCACCACGTTTTTCTATCAATTTGCTGTCAGCAAGCGTTTTGCGCATGGCATTGGCAATTACCTGCTGGCCTTTATGTTTTTTTGTGGAATTTAATTCCAATGAAAAATGGTCATCAAATGACTGCACAATTTCATTGATCATGGATGATGCCAGCACAGACCAGTTGATCAGCCTTTTGGAATAAATTGTATTGACAATTCCAATACCTGACATAACTGAAGTTCCGTTGATTAAACCCAGTCCTTCTCGCAAATGCACTTTCAGGGGTTCAATATTATTTTCCTCAAAAACCAGTGCAGTTGGTTGCCGCTTCCCATTCACCATTACTTCGCCCTCACCAATAAGTACCAATGCCAAATGTGATAGCTGCACCAGGTCGCCGCTGGCACCCACTCCACCATGTTCAGGGATGTTAGGAATAATATCTTTGTTAATAAGGGTGGCCAACAATTTTATAGCATCAGTGTGGATTCCTGAATAACCAAGTGAAAGACTCTTTAGCCTTGAAATCATGGCCGCTTTCACATACACAGGAGAAAGTGGTTTTCCGCTTCCGGCCGCGTGACTTCTGATCAGGTTGTACTGGAGTTTAATGAGATCTTCATTGTCAATTCTATACTGTGCCATCGGCCCGAGCCCGGTATTTACTCCGTAAATTACTTTATTAACTGAAAACTCTTTTAGAAATAGAAAACATTTTTCTACTTCCTGCAGCGTATTTTCAGAGATCGAAATTTTATTATTTTCGAAAAGAATATGCTGATATTCACCCAGACTCAATTGTTCCGTAGAGATAGTAATCATTCCGTCGATAGAATTGAAGCTTAATTAAAAACGCAAAGTTACAATAATGCTACTAAAATAGAAATGATTCTGAAAATTACGTTTATTACCTTAGTTACAGGAATTAAGATGTTTTACAAATTCCGGAGGCTTATGCCAATTACGATATTCCTCGTTAAACCGTCAGCCCGGTACTCCCTGTCGATCACAGGGAATGCAAGGATCAAACTTAATTCACGATTGTGTTTAATTTGCTTTGTGTAGGTTACGCCCAAATTTATAGTTATCCCACTAGAGCCATCTAGTATTACTGTTTCGTCGTCTACTATAATCTCACTTTTTTGGATGCGATATATATTCAGCATAGTAAATTTCAGATCGTTATTCTTATTAAGGTTTAAATAATATTGACCCCTTAAATAGAGATCATCTCCACGTTTTAAATAAGCCGATTCAAAATATTGCTTATTCGGATTTGCTTCATCATCAGGAACAAGATATTTATTTGAATTCCTCCTAAAAGGATGCTGATAAGCCACATATAGGTTCCATGTAGTTCGAGAATATTGCATTCCGAGAATGATATCATTTGTGCCAAGACTAGTTTGGTAGGCCATAGGTAAGGGTAAATTGTCAAAGTTAAAATTGGCATGGTTAGTTTTTAATCGACCAGCAATTATAGCAGTTAGCTGAAAGTTTTTATTCTTAAAAAAATCTTGAGATGCTGACAAGATGAGATCGCCTACACCACTTGTATATCCAAGGTTTCCATACGTAAATATGAAAGGAGTCCGTAATTCAAAATAGGTGCTTGAAGATAAATTGTACTGCATGGATAAGATCGTCTGAGAAATAAATATAAACTTCTCGCCAAGCGCCAATGTCTGATTAAAATTCAGTAGAATTTTACCTTTTGATGTTTCGGGATTCAATTCAAAGTCAAATGTCTGAATAGAACAAGCTCCAGCATCACTACATCCCTGGCTGTGCAGAAACAGACTGCTTATCATCATACATCCGGTAAATAATATTAATCTCATCTAAATATCTACTTAAAGTTAGATGATTGTTTGACGAATAAGAGTGTATTACCTTACGTGATGGGATGGAATTAAAAAATTGGAATGAATTGAGGCTTTTATAATTATAAACCTTTATTATAAACTGGGTTGGCATATAATTTAAGGAAGAGTGATTTTAATTCGTCTTCAGGTCCGTCAACGCTTTTAAAAAGATCCTGTAGTTTCAGATTGAACTTATTTTTCGTAGTTTCATCATATTCATCAGAATACTTATTTGAATTCTCAAGCATATCGAAAGCCAGGTAATTGGAAGGCCAAAGATGATAATTCCGGTGAATTTGTTGATCGATCAATTTTGCTATTTGTTCAATAATCAGGTTGTTGTGGACGGAAGTGTCAATAGTATGGAGGCTTTGGTTGATGTTTTCACCCATGGTAATTTGAATTCTTCCCTTGTCGGAAACAACACCACCAATAATACTGAATAAATCTTCATCTTTATTTTTAATATAAGTAGTCTGTTTCGAAATGTATAGTTCTCGTACTTTCAAAATGTCGCAAGGCTCCCATTCATAAGATATTGTAACAGGTGTAATATTTAATTCTTTCAATGAGTCAGGAGGTTTGCTTTCGCCTGATAAGCTAAGCATCTTCAGTACACTTACATCTGTGGTGTCGCTACCATTTTTTGATCTGCCTTTGCGCTGTGCAATCCAAACTGATTGTTTCAGTTCGGTTATGTTATTACGAATATATGAAGACAGTCTTTGCGAATTCTTCAGCATTTCTTTCGGACTTCCTTCCCTGAAAACGGTAATCATTCCGTTTACCTTACCAACATCAACAATAAATGGTGAAATCATCAGGTTATCACCCCAGGTTATTTCGGAAGTTTTTAAACCATTTTCCATCAGGCCCATGGCCAATAAGGAAGAGTCAAGAATGATATCACGGTGATTTGCTATAAAAACGTAGCCTTTATCTTTTTCTAAATATTTAAAATCTGAAAAGATCAGATCATCAGAGGTTTTTTGTACGATGGATTGAATCACCCGGTACATGAATATCTTCTGAAATTCGAAACGGCTTTTTAGTTGAAGAATGGTTTCTGTCAGTTTTTTATGTTCTTCATCAGGGAACAAATAATTGAGTAATTTTTGAAATAAAGGATCCGATATAATCCGTTCTATGGCTTCGGGTATTTCTTCCTGATTATAGGGTCGTATTAAATCGTATTCGGTTTCCTTCATTTTTTAAATTTTCATCATAAAGTTAAATAAATAAACTTATTTCCAGAGGTTTTCAGGATAAAAACCTAGTTTGATCAGGTGATTAATCTTCTGGGTAGTAGCAGATTTATCATCCTTGTAGGTTACACCGAACCACTGGTCATTACTGGTAAAAACTTCACAAGTTGCCTTTTTTGATTTAATGAGATTATTGAGCGCGTAAGGAATATAAAATTCGGCGGTAAGCTTTTCTGCGTTTGTACTAATGAATTTTTCAAATTCTTTTTCTGATTGTTTAAAATACTCGGCTGTAAATCCCCAGAAATTCATGGAGACTATGGATTCCTGATCGATAGGAATATCGTTGCCATTCTCATGATAAATTATTTTTTCTTCTTTCCGGATGATGTTAGTCCGCTCAACAACATCTGTCAGAAGTCCGTCTTCAGTTTGACAGACTCCTCTTGAAACAGCACCATGATCCGATAAGGTATTTTTTAGAATGAAACCTACCATAGCATAGGTAGTGGAAGAATTATCTGATTTCGATAGAAAATCTGATATTAATTGAAAAGCCTGTGCTCCATAAAAATCATCGGCATTGATCACAGCAAATGGCTCGTGAATGTATTTTTTAGCTACTAAAACAGCATGGCCCGTACCCCAGGGTTTTATTCGTTCAGAATTATAGGAAAGCGATGGCGGTATGTCATGTAACTGCTGCAAAATGTATTCGGTTTGAATTTTATTTTTTAATCGGGGTTCATAAACCGATTTAAAATCATTAATAATGCCTGGATTAAGCACGAAAACCACTTTCTTAAATCCGGCCCTTATGGCATCATAAACCGAATAGTCGATAATACTTTCACCGGAAGGCCCCACCTTATCCATTTGTTTTACGCCACCATAACGGCTACCTAGTCCTGCTGCGAGTATTAAAAGAGTTGGTTTCATTATAATTACAAAGATTAAAAATTCGGCATATTTTAATGCCCGCAAGTTACTAAATATACGGCTCGCTTCAGGGGAGAATCATAGATTATCCATCAGGCTTAATTGCTTATCCAAGCGCTGATCTTCCAGATTTAACAAGTGTTTTTTGCGCCACAATCCGCCTGCATATCCTGTTAAACTGCCATCTGAGCCAATCACACGGTGACAAGGTATAAGAATTGCAATTTTATTGGCTGCATTGGCATTGGCAACAGCTCTGATTGCTTTCGGATCGCCCAGTTTTTTTGATAGTTCAAGATAAGAGATGGTATTTCCAAACGGAATTTCCAGTAGGGCATTCCATACCGACTTCTGGAAATCAGTTCCCGCCTGATCGAGTGGGAGGTTAAACTCTTCAAGTTCTTTATTAAAATACAAATCTAATTGCTCCTGCAGTTTCAGTAAGCTTGTATTGTGACCCGGAATCATTTCTTTTTTAAAATATGCACTGACACGACTGATCTGTTTTGCTACATTATTGCGTTCTTTAAATTCGAGCAGGCAAATCCCTTGGTCTGTCGCACAAGCAACCATATCACCAATCGGTGTTTTAATCTCAGTGATAAATATGGAATTATCAAAGTGGGGCATACATTTTACTTTTCTACCAGTTTGTTTTTTTATACCATTTATGAGCATACATAAAAATGATCAAATAACATGGAACCAGGATCCAATACGCCAGCTGCGTATTATATACATCCGATAACTTTCCCCATATGAGCGGTAAAATGGCCCCGCCTGCTATAGCCATGATCAGCATGGCCGATCCTGTTTTTAGAAATTTCCCCAGTCCATGAATGGCCAGTGGCCAAATGGCAGGCCAAACCAGTGCATTGGCAAGGCCAAGTAAAGCAATGAAGGTGACTGACAATATAGGTGGACTATAAATGGCAGCAACAGAAAATACAATTCCAAGTATAGCAGAAATTTCAAGTGCCTTTTGTTGACTTATAACTTTGGGAATAAGTAAAATACCAATAATGTATCCCAAAACCATGGATGCCAAGGTAAATGAAGTAAAAAGTTTGGCTGTACTAATCGGGATGTTTAGAGATATGCCGTACCTTATAATCGTATCACCAGCAATTACTTCGGCCCCCACATATAAAAACAAGGCCAGTACTCCTAAAACCAAGTTTGGAAACTGGAAAATGTTTGATTTCTCAGCAGTTGAATCATCTGAATGTTCTTCCTGTTCACTTTCTATTTCAGGAAGTGGCGAAAGCCGGATCATTAAGCCCAATACTACCAAAATAACAGTCATGACTAAATAGGGCAAAATAACCCTTGAGGCAAGTTCATCAAGTGCCAGTGTCCTGGCCATATTTTCAAGCCCTTCCAGTTTATCAACAAATGCATCACCATCATTCAGGATGAAATAAGCCAGAATTAAGGGTGCCAATGCACCGGCTACTTTGTTGCAAATACCCATTATACTTATTCGCTTTGCTGCAGATTCATGGGGCCCGATAATGGTAATATAGGGATTTGAAGCTGTCTGCAAAATAGCCAGACCGGTACCCTGTACAAAAAGCCCTAGTAAAAAGATGCTGTAAATACGTGTTTGGGCAGCAGGAATAAAAATAAGGGTTCCCAGTGCCATTACAAGTAATCCAACCATCATCCCATTTTTAAATCCTGTTTTTTTTAAAACCCAGGAAGACGGAAGTGCCATAATCGTATATGATATGTAAAAGGCAAAAGCTACAAACAGGGCCTGGAAATTAGTTAACTCACAGGCAATTTT
>PKSW01000293.1 GCA_002869465.1 Marinilabiliales bacterium | reverse complement strand
TTCCAGTATTTATTAGCGTAATGTTCATTGTTAATCATTACTATTTTACAAAATTAGATGCTGAGGATCACCAATAAGGCAACCAACAGCTCAAATGGAATGCTGAAAGGTACGCTGAAGGAGTTTACTATTACAGGTTACAGGTTGGTGATGCCGTTGCCAATGGAAAGATGGTGAAGGTGAGGTAATAGCTTGACATCCACACTCATTATTCGTATCTTGCAGTACCCAGCTGAACTGTGTGAAACTAAAACTATACTACCATGAAAAAACTATTTCTTTTTACTTCAATTGTTATTCTTACCAGCACTTTTATAATACCTTTTTATGCAAAAGCCCAACTCCCCAATTTCACAAAAGTTGATACCGGGGCAATAACTATTAAGCCCGGCGGGCATGTCTCAAGCACCTGTTTCGACATGGATAATGATGGAGACCTGGATTTGTTGATTAACAATTATGGCGTTTATGCCGGCGGCGATTTTAGTGTATTTAAAAACGAACGAAATGGATTATTTGAAAAAATACCCAATTTCGTAAACAATGGCGCTTACGGGCATTTAAATTCATTAGGTGATTTTGACAATGATGGGGACCTGGATTTATTTGCAGGTGGTGTAGGGGCTTCATCTCTGAAGATTTATTCAAATGATGGATATGGAAATTATCAAGCTAACTCTACTATCGGTATAAGCCATTTCCCACTTTATCCCTCATTGTTAGATTTAAATAACGATGGTTTCCTTGATATTATTGGGATAGACAGGCATGGAAGTATAAGGTATAGTGATGGCAACGGGGGCTTCCTGGCAGGCGTTTACCTTGGCCTTTTACATGAACCTCAAAATATTGTTTTGCATGGCATATCATGGGGCGACTGTGATAATGATGGTGATTTTGATGCCTACGGAGGATATAGTAGTACACTTAATGGTAGCGGAAATTTATCAAAAAATGCCTGTTTTATAAATAATGGGGACGGGACTTTTGTAAAGTTTGATGAAACATCGGTGATTGTCGATGATTCAACTTCCGAAAACGCATGTGTAAATTGGGTGGATTATGACAACGATGGGGATATGGATTTATATGTCCTGAATTTTACGCTGGAAGCCGATGGACCCTTAAGTGCCCTTTACGAAAATTTGGGGGATATGCAATTCACCAAACATGTCTTTGAAGATGAAATGTACAGGAATTCTTTTACCAATTCATCCGTTTGGGGCGACCTGGATAACGATGCTGATATTGACCTTTATGTTTCCGTTGAGAACAATCCATTTCCATTTGTAGAAGGGAACCCTACATCAGCAACCCCTTACAACCTGCTCTTTTTAAATGATGGCAATGGTGGGTTTACCAATATTCTCGATCATCCCCTGGCAATTGAAGATTCGCATACTGCTGTAATGTTCGACCATGATAATGATGGCGACCTGGATGTGTTGCTGACAAGGTATTCGTGGAGCAATGATGGGCATTGCAATTTATTTGTAAATGAAGGAAACGATAATTCATGGATAGTACTCACCTGCGAGGGAACGGCTTCAAACCGCTCGGCTATTGGTGCACGCATTTATGCCAAGTCTTTAGTAAATGGAAAACACATCACGCAAACCAGGGAAATCACACCGGTGAATGGGCACTTAAGTTGTGCTAATCTTCGTGTTCACTTTGGCCTTGGAGACAATGATGTGGTTGATACTTTAATTATCCGTTGGCCTTCAGGTATAGTAGATACTTACCTGAATGTTGCTGCCAATCAGTTTTACAGGGCAATTGAAAATGAAGGACTTCAAATTGATTTCAAAGCAACCAACTATATTCAGTACAACCCTGCTATTGCAAATATTGAATTTGAGCAAGGTGAAACCTCAACAATTGATTTAAAGGATCATTACCAGTTCATCATGGGAGATACGGTTCCGGAAATAAATGGAGATACCCTGACTTTTGAGATCATAAATGAGAATCCGAATATCGTTGCAGCAAGCCTTAATGAGAATAACTTAACACTTGAAGCAGGAGACACCATTGGTGATTCAAAAATCAAAATCATTGTTTCGGCAGGCTCTATTACTGAACGGATGGATTCATTCACGGTAACCAGAGGAACAGATGATATTTCTGAATACAACAATTGGCAGAGCGTAATGATATTTCCAAATCCTTTCACCACCTCAACAACTATTGTATACGAACTACAACAGCCAGAGAATGTTTCCCTGAGCGTATACAACCATCTTGGACAGTTGCTCTACCAAACCCAAGAAAACCAACCACAGGGCAAACAACAGCTCCAATGGAACGCTGAAAGGTATGCAGAGGGTGTATACTATTACAGGTTACAAGTATGTAACGAAGTTGCCAATGGGAAGATGGTGAAGGTGAGGTAATAGCTTGACATCCACCTTCATTATTCGTATCTT
>PKSW01000095.1 GCA_002869465.1 Marinilabiliales bacterium | reverse complement strand
CGTTCATAATTCTGATTGAAATCATAAGGGTTGTTGGGTTTATTTTAATAATGGGTAATTAGTTATTTAAGCGCTGCCAGGTCTCCATAATTTTCAAGACATTGTTTGATCTTATTGCAAATTTGCACCTCATCCCCGGAACAGTAACCGGGATAGCGACACCTGATATTTTTATCGCCATCCAGTAACATAGTATATGGTGTAGTGGTGATTCCCAATGTTCTTTTCAATTGGCCATTTACATCCATATACACATCAAAATCCCATCCTTTTCCGGCTACCATTGGCTTTACCCTGGCCCAATTACCTGGACAGTTCATGCAGATGGCGATCAGTTCAATTCCTAACTTTTTCAATTCTTCAGCCCATGAATCCTGGAGGTTCTCAAGATTGTTACAACATTGTTTGCTATTGGTTTCCCAAAAAATGAGAATGGTGCCCTGGGTGGAAGTCAGCACATCATTCATTTCAATCGTTGATCCATCCAGCGTTTTGAGTGGCTCGTTCAGCGCATAAAATTCCTGTGACAATACACAAAGAGAAAGTGTCAGTAGTATTAAGCAAGTTAAAGTAGTTTTCATGTCATTTAATTTAGGTTATTAGACATCCGGGATAGGATTTATTCTTATTCAAAGATACGTTCCAAAAAAAGCAGATAGGAGACAGATGTATAAACGCCAGGAAAAAATGTGTAAACGCCTGGTTTTTTCGAATGAACGCTTCTAAATTATCAGGTTGGATCCCTTTAAAGACAATAAATAGCATATTATTTCTAGGCGTGTTCAACAGTTATCAATTATGGTCATACAAATTTAACACCTGAACATACCCATGTAAATCCCTGAAAACGACTATTTTTTATAAATCGTAATATTTTGCTATTGTATTTAGAATGAATACATATTAACCCTTTTCGCACATTATTTCGACCGAGTTTCAGGTATTCCCATCAGCCATTTCTTTAAATTTGTGGTTCTGAAAGTTGTTATTACAAATCTTTAAAAAACACAAAATGAATTTAAAAAACACGTCATGGTTGATGGTCGCACTGCTGTTCGTCAGCCAGGTGGCTATTGGCCAGGAAGAAGACAAAAAAGAAAAAGAAGGCTATGTATTCACGGAAGTGATTAACGTGCCCAATACTTCTGTTAAAAACCAGTATCGTTCCGGAACCTGCTGGAGTTTCTCCGGTATTGCCTTTGTTGAAGCTGAATTGATGCGGCTAACAGATAAGGAGTACGACCTGTCAGAAATGTTTTGCGTGTATCATACCTACTCTGACAGGGCAACAAAATATGTACGCATGCAAGGCAAATTAAATTTTGGCGGAGGTGCCGAAGTAACTGACGTATTCCGTGTGATTGATGAATATGGTATGATACCGGAAGATACCTATTCGGGACTTAACTATGGTGAGGAGAAGCACACGCATGGCGAATTGGATGAGTTACTCAGTTCTTACGTGGACGCGATTATTAAGAATAAGAACAAGAAATTGTCGCCCGTATGGCATGATGGATTCGAAGCGGTACTTGACACCTACCTGGGCGAGATCCCTGAGAAATTCACTTACGAAGGCAAAGAATACACGCCAAAGAGCTTTGCCGAAATGACGGGTTTCAATACCGGTGATTACTTAGAAATTACTTCTTATTCGCATCGCCCTTATTACGAAGAATTCGTGATGGAAATTCCTGATAACTGGCTATGGTCTCCAATATGGAATGTTCAACTGGACGAAATGATGGCCATTATTGACAATGCGCTCGAAAACGGTTACACTGTAAACTGGGGTGCCGATGTTAGCGACAAAGGATTCTCATGGAAAAAAGGCGTTGCCATCATCCCTGATGAAGACAAACCAGACCTTGCGGGTACCGAAAAAGAAAAATGGGAAGCCCTGACTGAAAAAGAAAAGAAAGAATCGCTCTATAGTTTTGATGCACCTGTTAAAGAAAAAGAAATCACCCCCGAAATGCGACAGGAACATTATGATAATTACCTGGTAACCGACGACCACGGGATGCTGCTGGTGGGCACTGCCACCGACCAGGATGGCAACAAATACTACAAAGTGAAAAATTCATGGGGCACAGACGGCCACATTTATGAAGGCTATTTTTATGCGTCTGAAGCCTATGTGAAACTGCAAACGATCGGTATTGCCATTCATAAAGATGCGGTGCCGAAAGATATATTGGATAAACTGAAATAAGTAATTTTATTTACCGGATACGAATAGCACTGTGCATCAGCATTGTGCTATTTTTTTTACCCCATTTTCTGCCTGGTGTTTTCCAGGGCGCTGTCGGTACCAAAAACATGGAGTATATCGCCCAGTTTAAAGTAGGTTTCACCATGGGGAATGTAATTCGAATTGTCGCGTTTTACCATCATTAAAATGACATCCTTGTGGAGCGGAACATCTTTT